>NZ_JBSSEF010000022.1:0-44844 GCF_054061455.1 Thermostichus sp. OS-CIW-20 | reverse complement strand
AAAGGTCTTGGTAGGAGAAGTCAGGAAGAGGTTGTTTGAGCTATGAAACTATATCAACGACCCCCATCATGGGTAAGCGACTAAAGTGGCTAGCGGGCTTTTCCGCCCTGCACTAAAGTGCGGGGCTACCCAGCTATCCTTTTGTGTTAGTGTCTGGGAGGTTGCCAGGAGGAGGGGCAATGCAAACCGGAGCAGAAGCTCAAGTCCAACAGCGAAAAAAGGAGGCAGGATCCTGGAGAGACATTCGGCTGTTGGTATTGGACATCGACGGCACGATTGCCGGGCCTTCCAACCAGGTTTCGGAGCCGGTGCGGCAGGCCATTCAAAAAGCCAAGGCGGCAGGCGTGCGGGTAGCCATTGCTACAGGTCGGATGCATCGCTCTGCTGAGCGGTTTCACTACGCCATTGGGGCCGATATGCCTCTCTGCAGCTATCAGGGGGCGCTCATTCGCGATCCCGACAGCCAAAAGACCTTGAAGCATTGGAGCCTGGACTGGTCGCTGGCGGAGGAGCTGCTGCAGGTGCTGCAGGATCAGCCGGTGGGGGTGCACCTCTACATCGACGATCAGCTCTATTTGCGGGAGCTCAGCCCCCTCAGCCAAGCCTATGCCGAGCGCTCCCAGGTGCCGTTCCAGATGCTCTCCCCCGCCCAACACGGGAAAAGCCCCACCAAGATCCTGGCTGTTTCGGAGGATACGGAGTTTCTGCAGCAACTCCAGGGATCCCTGCGGCAGCGGTATTCTCCTGAGCAGATCTACCTCACCCGCTCGGAGCCGATTTTTTTGGAGGCCACCCATGCGGCGGTGAACAAGGGCAATGCCGTTCGTTTTCTGGCGGAAGAGCTGCTGGGGGTGTCGGCGGATCAGGTGATGGCCATCGGCGATGGCGACAACGACATCGAGATGCTCCAGTATGCGGGGATCGGGGTAGCCATGGGGAACGCCTCGCCGGCTCTGCTGCCCCACGCTGATTGGGTTGCTCCCCCCGTCACCGAAGATGGGGTGGCGGTGGCCATTGAGACCTTTATCCTCGGCTAGTTGCGGATGCAATGGTGAGCTTGGCAGATTCTCCTTTTCCCCAAGTCACGTTGCGTCCAGAACAGCAACGGGCATTGGCGTATCGGTCGGGGCCTCTGGGGATCGCGGCAGTTCCGGGGAGCGGCAAGACGTTTATCCTGGAGCTGCTAATCGCCGATCTCATCCTGAATCGCGGCGTTCCACCGGAGCGCATTGGGGTGTTCACCTACATGCGTTCGGCGCGAAGCAATTTGATCAACCGCATCAACCAACGCCTGCAACAGGCGGGCTATCCGGATCGCTTTACCCAAGCCTTCACCTTGCACTCGCTGGCGCTGCGGGTGTTGCGGGAGGTTCCCGGCCCTTGGGAAGAGCTGTCCATCCTGGAGGAATATGAACAGGAGCGCCTGCTCAGCCGTCTCTGCCGCGCCTGGCTCGCCCACCACACCCACCTCTGGGAGCCCTTGATCCCTGCCGAGAAGCCCCACAAGGTGGTCCGAAACCGGCTGCGGTTTCGACGCAGCTTCCAGCAGATGGTGCGGGCGGTGATCAGCACGGCCAAGAATCTGCGTCTGGGGCCGGAGGCGATCCCCACAACTACTCAGGGCTATCTGGGCTGGGCGGCCCCCATCTATGCTGCCTACCAAGCGGAGCTGCGTCGCCTGGGCAAGCTGGACTACGACGACCTGGGCTGGCAGGCAGTGGAGCTAATCGAGCGCGACCCGGCCCTGCGGCAGCAGGTGCAAAATTGGTACGACTACCTATTCGAGGACGAGGCCCAGGACAGCTCCCCCCTCCAAGAAGAGCTGCTGCGGCTGCTCAGCCAGCGCACCGGCAACCTGGTACGGGTCGGGGATCCCAACCAAAGCATCATGGGCACCTTCACCACCGCCGAGCCGCGGCTGTTTCGCGCCTTTTGTCAGGCCAATCCCCAGGTGACGTTGAAAGAGTCCAGCCGCAGCGCCCCCCAGATCCTGGAGTTGGCCAACCGCCTGGTGGACTGGGTGAACCAGAAGCACCCCATCCCAGCCCTGCGCACCGCCCTGGCTCCCCAGCACATTTGCCCGGCCAGCGCTGGCGGCCTAAATCCCCCGGCCAGCGAAGGGGAGGTGGTGTTTCGCCGGGTAGTCGGATCCCCGGAGCAGGAGCTGCAGGAGGTGACGCGGTGGGCCCTGGCAGCCGCCCAGGCTTTTCCCGACCAGACGGTGGCCATTCTGGTCACCACCAACGAGCTGGGGGGCAAGGCCCTCGACTACCTGCGGGAACTGGGGGCAGAGCAGGTGATCGATCTGTTGCGGGGCAACCCCAGCCAGCGGCGGGTGTTGCTGCAACTCAAGGGAATCATCGACTGGTTGGCCCAGCCCATTTCCTCTGCCCGCTTGGCCGCTGCTGTGGATCACCTGGCCGACTGGGCCGGGATCCCGCGCCTGGAGCTGGGGCCGATGCTGGACTGGATCCGCGCCTCGCTGCCGGAGCGGCTGCTATTTCCCCAGTTTGGGGAAGCCCCCACTTTGCCGGATAGCCCCTCTTGGCAAAACTTGGGCAGGCTGCTGCGCATCCTTGCCGGTTGGCTGCGGGCCGGGCGCTCCCCTTGGCCGGAGGTGCTCAATGTGATTGTCCAAAGCCTCTACCGCAAGCCGGAAGAGCTGTTTGTGGGTTGCTACGTCATCGACCAGTTGGAGCAGGTGCTGGGATCCCTGCCCGAGGTCGATTGGCAGGAGATTGCCCAAGAATTGCGGGTGATTCTGGATCGCCGCCTCAACAACCTGCCCTCGGAGATCTTTGCCTTCAACCCGGAGCCGGGCAGCATCACCGTTACGACTCTGCACCGCGCCAAGGGCTTGGAATGGGATCAGGTGTTCATCCCCCAGGTGTCGGCCTACGAGTTTCCCACCTACTCTGAAGAGCGACCGGTGGGGCTGAGGTTTTTGGAGGATGTCGATATGAGAGCAGAAGCCCTGGCCCAGTTGCGGCAGCTCAGCCGCAGAAGTTCTTGGGAGCAGCAGGCCGACTCGGCCACCGAGCAAGCCTTTTTGGATCTGGCCGCAGAGCGGCTGCGGCTGCTATACGTGGGCATCACCCGCAGCAAACGGCGGCTTACCCTCTCCGTCTCCAGCCAATCTCGCTTTGGCGAAGAGCAGAGTGCATCGTTGGTGTTTCGCGTGTTGAGCCGCCCTTGCGAGGCAAGTTGACAGCGAGGCGCCCGGGCCTCTGGTTCTTCATTGCCCCGCGGCAGGCTGCTAGCATGGCTAAGCCCGATAGCGCCGCCTTGCGCGATGGGGCAGTCGTTTAAAAACATGGGTATTCTGCAATGCAACCTCGGCGTGTTGCCCGCGAACTGGCCCTGCTGGGGGTCAACCAACTGCCGGCCACAGCGGCCAAACTGAGCGAAAAACAACTGGAGGACTTGCTGCTGGCAGCCATCCGCGCTCTGCAGGAAGAGACCCATGAAACTCTCTCCACAGCGGCGGCGGAGATCCAGCGCAGCGATCGCCTGTTGCACGAGAGCGATCCCCTGTTATTGGCCGCTTCTGATGCCAAGGAAGAGGGCGGAGCTCGCTCTCTTACTGTCCGCCTTCAGCAGGCCCAACGACATCTGCAACGCTTGGAAACGGCTCTGAAGGAGGCCAACGCCGGCGACACCGTGCAGGGAGAATTGCTGGAGCTGGCCCACCAAGCCCAAGTGGCCCTCAGCAACGCCGGCCAAGCTCTGGAACACCTGGAACAGCGGCTGTACAGCGTCCGCCGCATCCTGGATGAGGTCGTTCAGTTGTCCCAAAAGGCGGTCAACCGGCTGGGAGTTGCCCTCTCCATGCCGGAGCTGTTGCACATTGCCCAAGCTCAAGAGGTACGCGCCTACGCTCTCCAACTGTTGACCGCCCTGCGCACCCATAAGGAGGCTATCGACGCCCGTTTGCAAGGGGTTTTGGTAGGCTGGCAACTGAAGCGGGTGGGGCGGATCGAGCGCGATATCCTGCGCCTGGCGGTAGTGGAAATGGAGATCCTGCGCAGCAGCCCCGACAAGGTCGCCATCAACGAAGCTGTAGAATTGGCCAAAAAATACGGGGATCCGGAGGCCGCCGCTTTTGTCAACGGGGTGCTACGGCGGGTGGTGGACAGCCGCATGGAAGCCCCTTTCGGTCGGAATCCTTCGCCAGCCGGGGATCTCAGAAGCTAGGCTCCTCACTGCCTTAGGGTGAAAGCCCTGCGTGGGGCAGATTGTTTGACCCTCCTACCGCCCAGGGGATTTTTACGCAGTCCGCAAGCGGACTCACAGAGGCGTTGTCAAGACACCTCTAGACAGTTCCTGGAGGCAAGGCCCCAAGGTTCTGCTGACTTTTCTGATCGCGTCAGCGGGACGGAGTCGTTGCAGGTTGGCTGAGACGGCAGTCTCTTCCGGACGCTTGCCACCGGTCGGGTTTTTCACCGTCTTAGGGGCTCGCCTGGGAACGGCACGCCTCGGTGATAACTATGCCATTGATGAGCAGCTAAAGTTGCTCACGGGCCTTTCCGCCCCGCACTCAAGTACGGGGCCAGCCAGCTATCCCTCTGTGTTTTCGATGGGGAAGCGGGCGATGAGATTCGAACTCACGACATCCAGCTTGGGAAGCTAGCGTTCTACCACTGAACTACGCCCGCAGGGATCCAGGCTCGACAACCTGGAGACTTTCCTAACGCATAGTTTAGCATTTCTTGGACGGGATCCCTGGTACAACAGAAGCAGCGTTCTACTTCTTTTGTTGATCCATGCCGGCCATCCTCCTGCTCTCCGGTAGTCCTGGCCCTCTTTCTCGGGAAGCCGCTGGCCCGCCACCGCGGTCGGAAGCGATTTTGCACCACGCTGCCGGGATCCTGTCCGGTCTGGGATTGACGACGGAGTTTGTCTCGGTGCGGGATTTGCCGCCAGAGGATCTGGTGCGGGTTAACTTTGAGAGCCCTCACCTCCAGCAGATTCAGGAAAAGGTGGCCCAGGCTGCCGGGATCGTCATCTCTGCTCCTGTCTATAAAGCTTCTTATCCAGGCGTGTTGAAGGCGCTGCTGGATTTGCTAGACCAGGATGCTTTTACCGGCAAGGTGATTCTCCCCATTGCCACCGGGGGAACCCTGGCCCACCTGCTGGCCATCGACTTTGCCATGAAGCCGGTGCTGGCCGTGATGGGCGCAACCCATATCTTGAAAGGGATCTACATCCTCAGCTCGCAGATCCAGTTTGAGGCCGACGGCACCCTGCGGCTGGAGGCCGACATTGAAGAACGTCTGCAAGCAGGGATCCGGGCGCTTGCCCAGGCGGTGAAATAACGATTTTTCGTTCATGCGGAAGCGCCCAGCCAACAACTGAAAGGCAACTCTCCGGTGCAGCCTTCAGGGATCCCTCAACAGCACCGTCGCAGTCACAGCGGCACTTTGTCCCAACCGGTCGAAAACCCGTAAACTGAGCAGGTAAGAGCCGGGCACCAAGTTCAAAGGGGGGCGGATGCGGAAGCGAGTAGTGCAGGACACGTTGCCGGAGACACAGTTGACCTGGGCTGCTGACAGCGTCTGCACCTCGATCCCCGACCATGACACCTGAAACGCCAGCTCCGCTGGGAGCCGCCCCGGCACCGACACCGAGACCCCAACCTCCAAAAAGCCGCCCCGGCTAACGGCGGCAGGAATGTCGCTGCTGGTGATTAGCGGCGGCAGAGGGGGGCTGGCAGTGAGCGCGGCGGCACCACAACCGACCAGAGCCACGCCCAGCAGGGCCAGCGTCAACCCCCAAGGTTTGGATCCCAGCTTGATCACAGGGCTCCCGCTTCAGAACTCCATCCCCCAAGTATAGAGGATGGAGGCAACATCTCTAGCGTTAGTTTTGGGAGAACTCAAAAATTCACGCTATAGGTGGTGTCAAGCTGGATATTTGCCCGGAGCATCTGCTAGAGTAAAGCCCATAATCTGTCGAGCAGCCGGGCTATGGAAGTGGAAGAGGAGCTGAAAGCTTTGCGGGCGCGCGTGCGCAACTTGGAGCGATCCCTAGCAGAGTCAGAGGCACTGTCATTGCAGCAGATTGAATGTACCCATCGCCTGGAACAGCAACTGCTGGAAGCGCAGGCCCAACTGCAGGAGCGGGAGCAAGCTTTGCAGGCTTGTCAAGAGGAGAAGGCGCGGCTGGAACAACGTCCTACCCTGGAAGCTTTTCAGCTCCAACAGCAGCACATTGAAGAGTTACAAAATCTTCTCTGGGAAATGGAGCGCCGACCCACGCTGGAGCACTACCAGATCCTGCAGCAACAGTTGCAGACCAGCCAAGCAGAAATCGAAACCCTGAAGGCAGAACTGCAGCGGCGCGTCGATCCGGCCCGGTTCTATCAACTGCAGCAGGAGCTCTGGGAGCTGAAACAGCAGGCCAACCAGTTGGGGGAATACGCCGTCAAGTTGCCGCAGGTACAGCTTTTACAAGCCCAATCGCAGCTCCGCATTCAAGCGCTGGAGGAAGAGAAGGCGCAGTTGCAGGCGCAAATCCAGGAGCTGGCCGCTCGGCCCTCTGCGCAGGAAATGGAAGCCCTACGGGCGGAGCTGGAGGCGGCCCACCGCCAGGCCGAGGCTGAGGGGCAGCGTCTCAAAGCCGAGCTGGAAAGCGAAAAGGCACGCCTGCAAGCCGACCTGAATGCAGCGCAGCAACGTCTTCGCGAATTGGAAGAACGCCCTTCGCAGGAGCAATGGGCAAGCTTGCAAGCGGAGCTGAACCAGTTGCGCCAACAAGCCTCTTTTGCCAAGGCCGAGCGAACCACCTTGCTGGCGGAGCTGCAGCAGAGCCAGCAGCGCCAGGCAGAACAGGCCCAGCAAATTGCCAAACTGGAGGCGGAGCTGCAGGCTCTGCGCCAAGAGCGAAAAGCCCAAGTGGATCCCAGCGGCGAGGCGGAGTCTCTGCAGACGCAGCGGCTCCTTGCTCTAGAAGAGCAAGTGCAGGCTCTCACCCGGGAGCTCGACGCCTTGCGGGCCGAACGGGATCAGCTTCTCCAAGAGCTGGCTCAGCGGCCCACCCTTGTCCAGTGGCAGGAAGTGCAGCAGCAGCTTCGGGAGCTGGCCCAGCGACCAACTCGGGAAAGCCTGGAAGAAGCCCGGCGGGCACAGGAGCTGGCGGAGGCCCATCATCTGGTTAGCCAGAAACAGATCGAGAAGCTGCAGCAGCAGGTGGCGACTTTGAAAACCGAGTGTGTGCAGGCCCACGCCTATGCCCAAACTCAGGAAAAAGAGGTGGCCCTGTTGTTGCAACGCAATCAGGAGCTGGAGGAGCAGCTAGCCGCTCTGCGGCAGTCGTCTGCGGCTCCTCCCCAAGCAGGTGTCGAGCTCAGGTCTGGCCGCCCGGCTCAGGAACGGGTTCAGGCGGCAGCTGAAGGGCCTGCTCCCTCCCCAGCGGTGGCTGCCGCCCCACCCACCAGCCGACCCACAACTGGGAGAACGCCCGCTGGTGGGATCCCACCCCTTGCCCTTGAGGAGCGGCAGGATCGGGCGGAGAAGCTGCTGAGACGCTCCGCCTTGGCGGCTGCACGGGCTGGGGGAGAAGGGGGCAGCCGCAGCCGCATCGAGTTGCCGGCTTTTGTACAGCGGCGGCCCTACTGAGGCTGCCATTCTTGCGGATCCAAGCGCTCTCCCGCCTGGAAACGGGGCCAGGCCCAGCGCAGCAGGGATCCCAACTGGGCGTGGAACCGCTCCGGCGCAAATTGCAAGGCATGGGTCCGAATCCGCTGCGGATCCCATTCCTGGCGCTCCGCCTGGCGCAGCCCTTCGACGAGGGCTTCCACCCTGGCTTCGGGGATGAGGATCCCCGTCTGGCCGTGGATGACGGTCTCGCGGGTGCCTCCCCGGTTCAGGGCGACCACAGGACGACCACAGGCTTGCGCCTCCACCGCCACCAGGCCAAAATCCTCTTCCCAGGGAAACAGCAGCAGCCGGCAATTGGCCAGCAGCTCCTGCAGGCGGTCTTGGGGCTGGTGGGGCAAAAACTCCACTTGCGGCCCTGCCAGTTGCTTCAGTCGCGGCAGCTCCGGCCCTTCCCCCACCACTACCAGGCGGCGGCCCAGCTGCTTACAGGCAGCGATCGCCAAATCCACCCGCTTGTAGGGCACCAGCCGGCCCACCACCAGGTCGTAGTCGGCTTGGGGATGGGTTACCGGCTCAAACCCCTGCAGCGGCACCGGCGGATAGATAACCACAGCCTCGCGGCGGTAGAGCTTGGCCAGGCGCCGGCGGATGTGCTGCGAGTTGGCAATCAATAGGTCTGGCCGCTGGGCTGCCACAAAGTCCCACTGGCGCAGGCGGTGCAACAGCCAGCGGCTGAGGGCGGCAAGCGGGCGGATCCCCGTCAACCCCTCCCGCTCCAGATAGAGCTCCTGGTTTTCCCAGAGGTAACGGGGCGGGCTGTGGATGTAGCTAAGGTGCAGAGTGGAAGGCCCTGTCAGGATCCCTTTGGCAAAGGCATGGCTGCTGGAGATGACGCAGTCATAGGCGGAGAAGTCAAAGCTCTCGTAGGCCAAGGGCATCCAGGGCAGCAGGTACTTAAGGCGGCTGTGATAGTTGCGCCGCAGCACCCCCAGCCAGCGGGCCCAGCCCTGCAAAAACGAAGTGTAAACCGACCGCTGCTGCCAGCTCGGCGGCAAGGTGTGGGACGAGAAGAGGCTGACGTAGAGAGGTGCCTGTGGGGCAAAGGCAAGGAGCTCCTGCAAAACCTTTTCCGATCCCCCTGGCCAGATCAAATACTCGTGCACCAGCGCCAGGCGCTGCGCCCAGGAGGGATCCCAAGCAGGCATGGCTAGGCTTGGGTCGAGGGGGACCTTTTGCCGATGGGCCCGCTTACTTGCCTGGCTTTCTCGTCCAGCCGTTCGCTGATGTAGGCGTAGATCTCGCGGAAGCGGGGCACTGCCCGCATCTCTAGGCGGCTGCCGTCTTTGAGGGTGAGCACCATATCGCCCCAGGTGCCTAGGCCCCGTGGCACCGTCACCACCTTGGCAATCTCTTTGTAAATGACATCAGAGCGCTCCTTGCCGCCCCAGCCGCCGATCACAGTGATGCGACGGTTGGTTATCCGGTAGTGAACCCAAAGCTTGCGCACCAGGGCGCCCACAAACAGAGGCAAGCCAACGAGGGTGAGGCCGAGGAAGGAGTTCAACACCAGATCGCCCGTGTGAGGGCCGCCCTCAAAAAAAACTTCTTCTTTGATCGCCATGCTCAGCCCACCTAATGTCGAATGTCAGCATCAACAATGCTAAAAACAATCTTAAGCTAAACGGTTTCTCACCCCAACTGTCTGCCGAGTTAGCGGTGGATGCGGGATCGAGTCAGTTTTTGGAGGGCTTGCCCCGAGCGGTAGGTAGCCAAGATCAGGTGAACAAACAACACCATCACCACCAGCGCCACCGCCACCGCCCCGACATTGCCCAGCCAGCCCCACCCTTCCAGACCTGTCAGAGCCACCAAAGCCCAAGAGGCAGGGTGCAGCATTCCCCCCAAAAGAAGAATCTGGGAGAACAGGTGCCCGGCTGTGAAGCGGGATCCCAACGCCACCAGCGCCAGGCCGCCGCCGATGTTGATCAGCCCCATATTGCCCAAAAAGGCGTAGCAGATGTGCCAGGCGTACTTTTGTTTGGGCACCTCTTGCCAGGAAAGGGGTTCCCTAGGGATCCCTGGCAAATCTTGCGGAGCGGGCAGCAGCGGCTGAACCTGACTGAGGATGAGGCCCAGGACGATGGCTGCCAGCAGCATCACCACTCCCGCCTTTACATTGAGCTTGCCAGGGATGGCCAATTCAGGATGTGCCAACATTGCAGGTTCTCTCGATCCCGTCCTAGCCTATCCTGTCTTTGCCCCCAACCGGCAGATTGGCCAGCGGACTGCTGGCTGGAGAGGCTTGGCTATCCGGATAGAGCGGCGTGCCGCAGCGCTTACAAAACTGGGCATCCTCATCGTGCTGGGAGAGGCCGCATCCCGGGCAGGCCCACTGCAGCGAGGTGCCGCTTTTCACCAGTTGCTTGATCAGCTCCCCTACTTGCCAAGGGATCAGGGCCACGCCCGTCAGGATCATCAGCACCGTCAACAGCCGGCCCAGCTCAGAGGTGGGGGTGAGATCCCCAAACCCTACCGTGGTCATGGTAACAACCGAAAAGTAGAAAGCATCCAAAAAGGTGGCAAAAGCGCCGGGATTGGCCGGATGTTCCACCTGGTAGATGAGGCCAGAGTAGACGAAGACAATCGCAAAGAGAGTAAAAAGGATGCGCAACAAGATGCGGGTGTCGGCGGAGATGACCTGACCAAAGAGGGTCTTGCCCTCCACCAGGCGCAGCAGCCGCAAGATACGAAACCAGCGCAAGAGGCGGATAAAGCGAATATCCGTCAGCCCGGCAAAAAAAGGCAAAATCGCCAGCAAGTCAATGAGCGAATAGAGGCTGAAGACGTAGCGCAGCTTCTGCAGGGCCGCTGCCCAGCGCAGTAGATATTCCACCACGAATAGGCCGAGGATGAGGCGATCCAGCCGCTCCAGCCCAAGGCGGAGTTGGGGGGGAATGGGGTAGGTCTCCACTACAAAAAAGGCAGACGAACAGAAAACCAGCACCGCCACCAGCCAATTGACCCAGCGGCTTTCGGGTGTGTCCTGATCCCCCCAGTAGCGCTGGAGGAGGCCAGCAGGGGCAAGCTCAGTTTGGGTGGCCTGGGAGGGTAGGGTGGTCACAGACGGGATCCCGTTGGGAAGAGATCGAGAGGGTTTCCCTTGAGCGCCTATCGGGCGTACCTTGACTAGGTTAATGGAAACTAGTAGTAGAGCAAACTTCAGTCCTACAAACGTCTAGGCTTGAGTTGAGCATTGAATCGATGTTGCCTCCCATTGTCCTGGCTTCGCAATCTCCTGCCCGCCGCCAATTGTTAGAAGCTGCCCGGATCCCTTTTCGCGTTCAACCCAGCTACTTTGACGAAAGCCAAATCCAGAGCCCGGATCCGGTGGAGCTGGTGCAGAAGCTGGCTGCGGCCAAAGCCGAAGCGGTGGCGGCTCAGCAACGGGAGCCCGTCTTGGTGATCGGGGCTGACTCCGTGCTCTACCTAGGGGGGGAGATCCTGGGCAAGCCGGCCAATGCTCTAGAGGCGGAACGGCGCCTGCGGCAAATGCGGGGCGAAGTGGGAGAGCTCTACACGGGCCATGCCTTGATTGACACGAGGCAGAACCGCCGCCTCGTCCACTATGCGGTAACACGGGTGTTTTTTGCCAAGCCCAGCGACGAGGAGATCCGCGCCTACGTGGCCACCGGCGAGCCGCTCAATTGTGCTGGCTGCTTTGCCATTGACGGCCGCGGCAGCTTGTTTGTGGAGCGGATCGAGGGGTGCCCTGGCAACGTCATTGGGCTGAGTTTGCCGTTGCTGCGGCGCATGATCCAGGAATTGGGCTATTCCCTCACCGAAGCCTGGAATTAGCCGTCTAGATGCCGCTTGAGCAGCTCGTTGGCCAGCTTGGGATCCGCCCGTCCTTGGGTTTTTTTCATCAGTTGCCCGACAAAGTAGCCGAAGAGCTTGGTTTTGCCCTCCCGGTACTGCTGCAGTTGCTCGGGGTTCTCGGCCAGCACCTCGGCGATCATTGGCTCCAAGAGGCTGCTATCGGAGATCTGGGTCAGGCCCTTGGCCTCCACCAGGGCGCGGGCCGAGCCGCCTTTTTCCAGCAGCTCCGGCAGGATCTCCTTGGCAATTTTGCTGGAAATAGTGCCTTGCTCGATGAGGCCGATTAGCTCAGCCAGGGTTTCCGGCTTCAAGGCGATGTCCGGGTAGTCCAGCTTGTGGGTGTTGAGGTAGCTGGCGATGTCGCTCATCATCCAGTTGGCGGCTGCCTTCGGGTCGGCGCCGGCAGCAACCACGGCCTCAAAGTACTCGGCGGTGTTGCGTTCGTCGCTGAGGTAGCGGGAGTCATACACCGAGAGGCCGTACACCTGTTGGTAGCGCCGCCGCTTCACACTGGGCAATTCCGGCAGCTCCGCCTGCCAGCGGGCTTTTTGCGCTTCCGTCACACGAATGGGCGGCAGATCCGGCTCCGGAAAATAGCGGTAGTCGCTGGATCCCTCTTTCTTGCGCATGCTGATGGTGCGCTGGCTGTTTTCTTCCCAGAGGCGGGTCTCCTGTACGATGGGCTCGCCTGCTTCCACGGCCTTAACTTGGCGGTTGAACTCGTACTCGATGGCCCGCTGGATGGCGTTGAAGGAGTTCATGTTCTTGATTTCCACCTTCGTGCCGAAGGTCTGACTCCCCAGGGGGCGCACCGAGATGTTGACGTCGCAGCGCAGGGATCCCTCCTGTAGGTTGCCATCGCACAGCCCGGCGTAGCGGAGGATGCGGCGCAGCTCCTGTACATACTCGGCTGCTTCTTCCCCAGTGCGGATATCCGGCTCGCTGACGATCTCGATGAGGGGAACTCCTGCCCGGTTGAAATCCACCAGGGAATAGCTGGATCCCGACAGCCGATCGCTGCCGGCATGCACCAATTTGCCCGCGTCTTCTTCTATGTGCAAACGGGTGATGCCGATGCGCTTGCTGCGGCCGTCGCTGAGCTGGATCTCGACCCAGCCGTGGGTGGCAATGGGCAGGTCGTACTGGGAGATTTGGTAGTTTTTGGGCAGGTCGGGGTAGAAGTACTGCTTGCGGTCGAACTTGCTGTAGGGGGCGATGGTGCAATTGAGGGCCAGGCCAGCCTTGACCGCGTATTCCAGCACCTTCTCGTTCAGCACGGGCAGGGTGCCGGGCAGGCCCATGCAGACAGGGTCAATTTGGGTGTTGGGGGGAGCGCCAAAGGCCGTCGCGCTGCTGGAGAAGATCTTGGAGCGGGTGCTGAGCTGGCAGTGCACCTCCAGCCCAATCACAGCTTCGTATTCCACTTTGGCAGGGGCAGCAACCGTCATGGCCAAACGAGAAAGAGTAGGTTTTCCCATTCTAGTGGGATATCGCTAGCTGCTGAGCTGCTGCCTCAAACGGTGGGGCGGATCTCGAAGGTGGAGAGGCCTTCGGGTGGCTCGAAGCGGTGTTCGACGGCCTCCACCCGCGAGCCGGGGCTGCCCTGCTGGCACCAGCGCAACATCGCCTCCACCGCCGCCGGGGATCCTTCAAAAACCGCCTCCACCCGGCCATCCCGCAGATTGCGCACCCAGCCGTGGACGCCGGCGTTGCGGGCCATGGCTTCGGTGTAGGCCCGAAACCCCACTCCCTGAACCCGCCCGCGCACCCAAACGTGAACGCGAACCCTGTCGCTCATGCTGAGGGGGATCCCTCCGAGGTGTTGCCAAGTTCTGAAGCCGAGGGCGACTCGGCTGGCTGGGCCGTAGCTTTCTCCGCCTGCTGCTCTAGGCGCTGCCAGAGAAAGTTGACAAGGGCAACCAGTCCCACGATCCCCAGCGAGATCCCGCCGGCGTACCCAATGGCTTGCCACAGCACAGGAGACATAGGCCAACCTCGCTGGTGCAGAAAGCTCCCTTCTGACCTTACCAGACGGAAACCCCAGAGAGAGGGGATCCCTGGCGGCTTGGCCCTCTCCTCGACAACGCCCTCCAAGCTGGACAAGATTCGGCACAATGGGGAGAAGTGTTGCTAGCGAGCAGTTGAGAAGAGGCCATGGCCCACAAACTCTGGATCGACGGCCAATGGGTTGACAGCCAAGGGGGAAACCTGATGGTCATCGAGAACCCGGCTACGGGCGAGCAATTGGCGGAGGTGGTGGACGCCAGCCCTGCTGATGTGGATCGGGCCGTGCAGGCTGCCCACACCGCTTTCTCCGATGGCCGTTGGTCCAAACTCACCCCTAGCGAGCGATCCCTGGCCCTCTGGAAACTGGCCGATCTCCTCGAAGCTCACGCCGCCGAACTGGCGCGTCTGGAGTCGGAAAACACTGGCAAGCCCTACGAGGCCGTCAGTTTGGGGGCGGATCTGCCCTTTGCGGTAGATAACTTGCGTTTCTTTGCCGCTGCCGCCCGCGACACCCATGGCCTCAGCGCCGGGGACTATGCCAAGGGCTACACCTCGCTCTTTCGCAAAGAGCCGGTGGGCGTGTGCGCGCAAATTACCCCCTGGAACTACCCCCTGCTGATGGCCATCTGGAAACTTGGCCCTGCGCTGGCAGCTGGCTGTACGGTGGTGCTCAAGCCCGCCCCTGTTACTCCCTTGACCACCCTGAAGCTGGCGGAACTGATTGCCGAGGCCGGGATCCCGCCGGGCGTGGTTAACATCGTTACCGGGGGCAATGCCACGGGTCAGGCCTTGGTGGAGCATCCCCTGGTGCGCATGGTCAGCTTTACTGGCTCCACCGCCACCGGCAAGCAGGTGATGCGCACGGCTGCCCACACCCTCAAGCGGGTGCATCTGGAACTGGGGGGCAAGGCCCCGTTTTTGGTTTTCGAGGATGCCGACGTGGAAACAGTGGCCGCCAAGGCTGCTTTTGCCGCCACCTTCAACAGCGGCCAGGACTGCACAGCAGCCACCCGCGTCTATGTGCACGAGAGCAAGCTGGCGCAGCTTCAAGAGGCCATTGTCGAGACCATGCGCAACGTCAAGCTGGGATCCCCCTTTGAGCCAGGAGTGGAGATGGGACCCTTGATCTCGGCAGCCCAGCGGGAGCGGGTGATGGGATTCGTGGAGCGGGCCAAAGCCGAGGGAGCTAAGGTGCTGACCGGCGGGCGGATCCCTTCCCTCCTGGATTGGGGATACTTCTACGAACCCACGGTGATTACCCATGTCGATCAAAAAGCGGAGATTGTGCAGAGCGAGGTTTTTGGGCCAGTCCTCACCCTCAGCTCGTTCCGCGAGGACGAGGAAGCGCTACGCTTGGGCAATGACGTCCTATACGGGCTGGCGGCTTCTGTGTGGACTCAGGACATCGGACGAGCCCTGAAACTAGCCGCTGAGCTGGAGGTGGGCACCGTCTGGATTAACGACCACCTGCCCATGGCCTCAGAGGCTCCCCACGGCGGCTTCAAGCAATCGGGCTTTAGCAAGGATCTCTCGGCAGAGGCCGTGCGAGAGTATCAAGTGACCAAGCATGTGATGATTGCTACTGGCTGAAATCTCGTTCGAAGAAGAGGCTAGCGGCAGCCGGTTGGCCATGCCTTGGGGAACTCCTCCAAGCGATAGACTTGGGTGTATTGCACCCCCTGTTTTCCGTTGCCAATGGCCACGTCCTACTGCTCAACCCCAGGATCCGCAACCCTAGCCCCTCCCCGCACTTTCCCTCTCACTGCCGTAGTCGGCCAGCAAACCGCCAAGCTGGCTCTATTGTTAGCGGCGGTGGATCCCAGCTTGGGAGGAGTGGTGCTGGTGGGGCCGCGCGGCACAGCTAAGTCCGTCTTGGCCCGGGGCATTCACGCCCTCCTACCCCCCATTGAGGTCATTGCCGGCTCCTACTGCAACGACGATCCGGCACGGCCCGAGACGTGGTCGGACTGGGCCAAGACCCGCTACCCCCAGGGAACGACGCCCCCTACCCAGGTGATAGCTCCTCCCTTTGTCCAGGTGCCTTTGGGGGTGACGGAGGATCGGCTGCTGGGATCGGTAGATGTGGAGGCCTCGGTAAGGCAGGGGGAAACGGTTTTTCAGCCGGGGCTCTTGGCTGCCGCCCACCGGGGCGTGCTCTACGTAGACGACATCCACCTCTTAGATGAGGCCATCGTCAACCTGCTGCTGGCGGTGGTGGGGGACGGGGTAAACCGCCTGGAGCGGGAAGGGCTGAGCCTGCAGCACCCCTGCCGGCCTCTTCTAGTGGCCACCTACAACCCCGAGGAGGGATCCCTGCGCCCCCACCTGCTGGATCGCCTGGCGCTGGTGGTGCCGGTGGGGCAGGAGCTGAGCCTGGAAGAACGCGGGGAAATTGTCCAGCGGGCAACGCAATTTGTCGATGCTCCCGAGCCCTTCTTAGCCAAGCACCAGCCAGAACTGGAAGAGATCCGCACCCGCATCCTCCTGGCGCGGGAGTGGCTGCCCCAGGTCAAGCCGCAGCGGGAACAGATCCACTACCTGGTGCAAGAGGCCCTCCGCGGCAACGTCCAAGGGCATCGAGGGGAGCAGTTTGCCCTGCGGGCTGCCTGCGCCCTGGCGGCTCTGGAGGGGCGGGATCGCCTGGTGGCTGAGGATTTGCAACAGGCCGTGCAACTGGTGCTGCTGCCCCGGGCCCGCTATAACCCCGATCCGCCACCTCCCCCTCCACCCCAATCCCAACAGCCGGATCCCCCGCCCAGCTCCTCCGACAACAGCGACCCAGAGGAGACGGATCCCCAGCCGCAAAGCCCCAGCCTGCCGCAGGAGTTTTTCTTCGATCCCGAGCAGGTGGCCCTCGACCCACGCCTCTTGGCCTTTGCCCAGTCCCTCACCCAACAGGGGAAAACGGGATCCCGCAGCCTGGTGTTCAGCGCCGACCGGGGCCGCTACGTCAAGCCCATCCTGCCCCAGGGCGCCAATCCCCGCATCGCCGTCGACGCCACTCTGCGGGCGGCTGCCCCCTACCAGAAAAGCCGCCGCCAGCGGCAGCCGGGGCGGGCCGTCATTGTTGAGCCCGGCGACATCCGCGCCAAGAAGCTGGCCCGCAAGGCAGGGGCCTTGGTGATCTTCGTGGTAGACGCCTCCGGCTCCATGGCCCTCAACCGCATGCAGGCGGCCAAAGGCGCCGCCCTGCGCCTGCTCACTGAGGCCTACCAAAACCGCGACAAAGTTGCCCTGATTGCCTTTCGCGGCGAGGCTGCCGAGGTGCTGCTGCCCCCCACCCGCTCCATCGAGCTGGCCCGCCGCCGCCTGGAATCCCTGCCCTGCGGCGGGGGATCCCCACTGGCCCATGCCCTCACCCAAGCGGTGCGCCTGGGGGTGAACGCCCGCGCCAGCGGCGACGTGGGAGAGGTGCTCCTGGTAGCCCTCACCGATGGCCGGGCCAACATCCCCCTCAGCCGCTCCCTGGGACGCAGCGAAAGCGATCCCATCGACCTGAAGCAGGAGCTGCGGGAGATCGCCCTGCGCATCCGCGCCCTGGGATTGAAGCTGCTTCTCATCGACTCGCAGAGCCGCTTTGTAACCACCGGTTTCAGCGCCGAGCTGGCGGAACTGGCGGGCGGACGGTACTTTCATCTGCCCCGCGCCACCGACCAGGGGATCGCAGCCGTGGCCCGCTCGGCCATGCAAGAGGGACGCCCATACCCTTGAGAGAGCAGCTCTCCCTCGGTAGGAGCTGTAACTTTTCTTAATGGTTGGTTATGATCCCTGTAGGCGCTCTTAGCTTGCCCTATGGTCACAGGACTCCTGCCAGAACTCTCTTTGCCTCATCCCATGCTTACTGACTGGGTCAGCCGGGGAGTGAGCGCAGCCATTCGCGCTCTCTTCAAGCAGGCAGAGCGGCTGGAGGCGCGCGTGCGGGCAGAGCCCATTGCCAAGCTGTTGCAAGGACGCATCGACAGCTTTGAGCTGGTGGGCCAGAACCTGCAGATGTACAACGGCCTGCGGCTTTCGCTTTTAGAGCTGTTTTGCAACGCTGTAGCCATTGACTTTAGCCAAATCTGGCAGGGTCGGATTAAGCTGCGGCAGCCGGTGCAGGCCAGGATGCGGGTGGTGCTGAGCGAAGCGGATCTGGCGCGATCCTTTAACACGCCTTTTGTGCTGAACAAGCTGGCTCAGGTGGATCAGGGGGGCAAGCCGCTCTCATTTCATCAGGTCGAGGTTCACCTCACCCCAGAGCAGCGGTTGCGATTGCAGGCCGAGGTTCAGCCAGGGGGAGAAAAGCCCTTGCAGGTGGGCTTTTCCGCTCGCATCGAGGTGCTAGAACGTCGCCGCATTTGCCTTGCCGATCCGCTGTTTGAGGGCGACACGGAGGAGGGGCGGGCCCTGAGCCGAGCCTTGGTGGATCACCTGAATGCGCTCCTGGATTTGGATCGGCTAGCCCTGCAAGGGAGCAAGCTGCGAGTAGATCGGGTGTGCCTACAGCCTCACCAGATGATCCTCTACGGCAGCGCTGCTCTGGTGCGGTTTCCCACCCGCTAGCCCCCCTGGGAAAATGCTTGACAACCTTTTGGAAGGCGGGTACGCTCAGGGGTGGTGAGGAGTGAAGAGAAGAAGCCTCTGGGGTCGAAACACGGACAGACGCCCAGAGGTTTTTTCATGACCTGCTCAGCCTCAACGGGGACACCGCCATCCCTACCTAGCCTCCGAGTTTTAACTATTCTCAACCACAGGAGATGGGGGACTTTTCCCAACACCCCGGCCTCTTGCCCCAATTGGGAAAAAGCCTGTCCCCCCAAACTGGCTACGACCCTTTGAATTCAGGCTGGGACATAGCACCTGCCACAACTTTTTTTGCTCGAAAAGGTTCCAAAGAGTCTCCCCTGAGCCTCAGGGGTCTTGGTTCAGTTGCAAGTCCCCTCCCAGGTCATCGCCTGCCAGAAGGCCGCAGAAGGTTGGTGCAACACAATGCGATTGCCATCGGGATCCCGGAAGTCCACCTCCTGGCCGTGAAAGGCCTGCCGCAGCGGCGAAACGGAGATCTGGTGCTCCGCCAACACCGCCGCCAGGGATCCCAGGCATGCCGCCAGATCCTGCACCTGCAGGCAAAGACTTGCTGCTCCCGCCTGGGCGGCAAACTCTGGATGGAGACTGCGGTAGAGGCCCAGTCGCAGGCCAGGCAGGCGAAACTCCACATACACTGGCTCTCCCTCCCTGGAGAGCTGGACTTGGGGCGGGATCCCCAAGAGGGCCTGGTAAAAGTGCAACAAACGGGGCAAATTGGGGGTGGCCAAGCTCAGCAAAGCTGCAGCAATCTGCATCGCAACCGGAAAAAGGAAGCTACTCATTCTAATCCGAACTTCCGCTGATAGCCAGCCCTAACTGCGCCACTCGGAAAGGGATCCCCGCCTCTCCTAGGATTGGACTATAGTAGGTAGCGAGACTTGCTGCTCTTTCTTCACGAATAAAAACTGGAGCAACCTACCGTGGGGCTATTCAGCCGATTTTCCCGTGACATGGGCATCGATCTGGGCACGGCCAACACCCTAGTCTATGTGGCTGGCCGCGGCATTGTCCTACAGGAGCCCTCTGTCGTCGCCATCGACCAAAACACCAAACAACCGCTGGCCGTGGGGGAAGATGCCAAAAAAATGTTGGGCCGTACCCCGGGCAACATCGTGGCTGTGCGTCCTCTGCGGGATGGGGTGATCGCCGACTTCGACACGGCGGAGATGATGCTGAAGCACTTCATCCAGCGGGTGCATGGAGGTCGTTACTTGATCGCCCCGCGCATCGTCATCGGGATCCCAAGTGGGGTGACCGGCGTAGAGCGACGGGCAGTGATGGAAGCGGCCCTGCAAGCCGGCTCGCGGGAGGTGTATTTGGTGGATGAGCCGGTGGCAGCAGCCATCGGCGCGGGGCTGCCGGTGCAAGAGCCCACCGGGAACATGATCATCGACATCGGCGGCGGCACCACCGAGGTGGCCGTCCTCAGCTTGCAAGGGATCGTCCTCAGCGAGTCGGTGCGGGTGGCAGGAGACGAGCTGAGCGAGGCCATCATTCAGTACATGAAAAAAGTTCACAATCTCACCATCGGGGAGCGCACTGCCGAAGAGATTAAAATTCAAATCGGCTCTGCCTACCCAACTCAAGAGGAGATGACCATGGAAGTGCGGGGGCTGCATTTGCTTTCGGGTTTGCCCCGCACTGTGACGGTGAAGAGCACTGAGATCCGTGAGAGCATGGCCGAGCCCCTCTCGGTCATTGTGGAGGCCATCAAGCGCACCCTGGAGCGCACGCCGCCGGAATTGGCGGCAGACATCATCGACCGCGGCATTATGTTGGCGGGAGGGGGGGCGTTGCTCAAGGGGCTAGACGCCCTGATCAGCCATGAGACCGGGATCCTGGTTCACATTGCCCCGGATCCCCTCAGTTGTGTGGTGCTCGGTACAGGGCGGGTTTTGGAGGATTTCAAAACCTTGGGTCGAGTGTTGAGCGGCAGCTTCAAGGGTTAGAGGAGTTTCCTCTGAATCCCTGATTCGAGGTGTGAGTCGAGTGGGTTAGAGAGGTATTGCTTGAATCGGCTACACCAGTGGTGGATGCGTTATGGTTTGGGGTTGCTCCTGTCTGCTTCGGCGATAGGAGGGGCGTGGGCTTTGCGCCAGACCCAGGGATCCCTGCTGGTGGAGCTGTACAGTTGGCTCACCGCACCCATCCGTCCACCTGTGGATCCTGACGCCGTACTTAGCCAGGCCGCCACCCGCGAGCTACAGGCCCTGGTGGCCGAGCTGCGGCACCAAAACCGCGAGCTGAAGCGCCTGCTGCAATTTACCGAGCAAATGCCCCAAGCAGGGATCCCGGCGGCGGTGGTGGGCCGCAGCGCCGATCACTGGTGGCAACAGCTCACCCTCAGCCGCGGCAGCCAGCATGGGGTCAGGGTAGGAGATGTGGTTATGGCACCGGGGGGATTGGTCGGCCGGGTTGAGGCGGTAACCCCCAACACCAGCCGCGTGCTGCTTATTAGCGATCCCACCAGCCGTGTCGGGGTGATGCTCAGCCGCAGCCGGCACATGGGCATCTTGCGGGGCACCGGCACCCAGAACGCCATCTTGGATTTTTTCGATAAGGATCCCAAAGTGGAAGTGGGGGATGTGGTGGTAACTTCGGGCCTGAGCAGCTTCTACCCGGCGGGGGTTGTGGTGGGAACGGTTCGAGCCATCAACCTGGATGCCAGCCCTGCCCCACAAGCCACAGTCGAATTGTCGGCGCCCCTGGGCCTCTTGGAGTGGGCCTTGATTTACCGCTATGCTCAACCTTAAGTCTCGCCTCAATTGGCTGGTCACCGCCTTGTCAGGGCTGTTGGCGGTGGTGGCCCCTTGGTGGCGGGGGCCGGGCTTGGAGCTGGCGGGCCTAACCCCCGATTGGCCCCTGATCTGGGTGGTGTGCTGGAGCGTGCGGCGCAAGGCTTGGCAGGGGGCTGTTGCCGGGATCACATTGGGTTTTCTGCAGGATGCCCTGACCAACCCTTATCCTACCCATGCCCTGGGGTTGGCGGTGGTCGGGATCCTCACGGCCAAGTTGCAGAAGCAGCGCTACATGCAAGAGGACTTCATCTCCGTGGCTTTGATCGTCTTCGGCATGGTGGTGATTGCCGAGACGCTGATGGCGCTGCAATGGATGTGGCTGACGGCCTCTCAGGGATCCGCTGGCCTCGAGCCGGCGGAAATGGCAACTTGGTTGGATGGGTTGGCAAACTCCTCGCCCGCCGCCGGCGCCATTGGCGGCGATGGCCCCCGTTCTCTGGAGAGCATCTGGTGGAACCATCAGCGCAATGCCCTCACGTCGGCCATTTTAAGCAGCCTGTGGGCCCCCGCTCTCTATTGGCCCCTCAGCCGTTGGTGGCAATCTCAAGAGCGGGATTTGAGAGAGACCTAGCTGCAGGTTCTGCCGCCAGTGATCTGCATTCCCCACAGCCGCTGCCGGGCGCGATGGGACATCGGTTGCACAGCTACTCTGCTCCCAACGGCGGCAAAACGGTTCCTTGCCCCATTTCCTCTCTCCCTAGGAGAGGAACGGGGGGTGAGGGCTTGGGGTCGCTCTCAGAGGGATCCGTTTTCGCCTAAAATGACAAAGCCCTCTGCCACCCACTGCCAACGGGCCAACAGACTCTGGGCCAAGCGGATGGGAAGGTGTTGAGGTTGACTCGATTGAGGGAGAGGGATCCATGCCTCATACCATCGTCACCGATATTTGTGAAGGCGTTGCCGACTGTGTGGAGGCCTGCCCCGTCGCCTGCATTCACCCTGGGGACGGCAAAAATGCCAAAGGCACCGACTACTTCTGGATCGACTTTGCCACCTGTATTGACTGTGGCATCTGTCTTCAGGTTTGCCCTGTGGAAGGGGCGATCCTGCCGGAGGAAAAACCGCACCTGCAGCGAGTGCCCAACTAGCCCGGCGGGCTGCTTCTTCCCAATTTTGCAATTGCCTTTCAGCCCAGAGAAGCCAAAGCCACAACGGCGCTGGTCAACCAGTTCAAGGACAGGAGCCCGCCCAGGAAGGCCAACGGGATCAGACCCGCCAGGCGCCACCACTCCAGATCCAGCGCCACCGCTGCCGCCCGCACCTGCCAAACCACAAACCACAACAGCGCCACGAACCCCAACAGGGATCCGGCCACTCCGCCCAAGGATTGGGCAGGTCCCAGCAGCAGCCAGGGCAGGCCAGCAAAGCCCGTCAGGCAGAGGAGCGACGCAAAAGAAGGGGCAGCCCGCCCAAAACAAAAGGCCAGCGCCTGCAGCAGGGCCGCCAGGCTTACCCATCCCAGGAAGCCTGCCAGCAGCGCCAGCACCATGCTCGGCAGGTTTACCCCGAAACGACGCACAGCCTCGAGAATGTTCAGCAGCGCCACCACCCCAAAAGCTTGCCAGAGAACAGGCTGTTGCCGCAGCGAGCGAAAGGTGGGCTCCGGCAGAAACCAAGCGCCGTAAATGTTATCCAACAAAGAGTCGAGCATGGCCGGCAAAAAGTCGGTCTGCTCTCCTATCCTAGCCCAACGACAAGAGGGCTCCTCCAAAGCCAAGCAAATGCCGATCCCGTCCTTGGCAAAGCCCTGATGAGCACTTGACAAGCACGGCCCGCAGATGCGGTATGATGGGCTAAGGATTCTGAGGCGTTGGTGACTGCCGTTACGTTTTTGCGATCGATACCCTTCGACAATTAGGACGGGTGTGGATGTGAGAGCAGTAAGCCAAACTCGATTTGGAAACTATCGATAGTCATCCCCGATGTCCTACACTGGCTTTTCCAGGTCGAAAACCACGGTAAAACGGCGCAATAGGATCCTCAAGAAGGCTCTCGCTGGAGGGCCTTCTTGTTCTTAATGGCTGCACGGGATCCCTCGTCAGGCAAGTTTTGAGGGGAGCTGAGGTGGTTGTGGGATGGGGGTTAGGCGGCCTGTTGTTTGGCCTGTTGGCAATTTTGAACGGCAGGGATGCGGCGCCAATTTAAGTTAGCAAGCACCAGGGCGCTGAGGGGACGGGTGTGAGCCAGCAGCCCGGCAAGGAGCAGCAGCCAACGGCTCAAGGCAGAGCCGGCCAACAGCCAATGGATGAGCAGAGCTGCCCCTCCTCCTTCTACCCCTGCCGCCAAGACCCAGGCCCAGGCAACTTTCCCATGCCGGGACAGGAGGATCCCTTGCAATCCACCGACGCCAAGCCCCACCAGCAAGCCACGCAGCGGGCTGGCCATCGCCTGCAAGGCGTTCTGCAGCCAGGGATCCCTGGGATCGAAAGCGAAGGTTGCCATCCCCGCCTCCAGGGTATCTGCTGCTACCCAACCCAAAGCCGTGGCCAGCAGCGTGGCCGCCACCCACCGCCAAGAGACCTGCCGCCGCAATACCGCCCACTGGAGTAGCCCCATCCCCAAGCCCAGGCCGGCCCCGGCCACCGCTCCTTGGAGCGAACCCAAAGCAGCCAGCAGGGGAGCTGCCGCCCCCAGCCCCAGATAGCCGATCCCAGCCGCCGCCCAATTGGCCAGGAGCCAGCCCAGGGCCAATCCTTTGCTCTGGCGGGGCTTGCCTGAGGTGGGGAGGGTGGGCTTCTGGTGGGGGCTAACCTGTTCCTGGCCGACCTGCTGTTCGACCTCGCGCAGCCCCTGTTCTGCCGAGGGGTTACCCGGCTCCAGCCGCAGCACTCCTTGATAGTCCATCTGGGCAAGGCCCCAATGGCCCTGCCGCTGGTGGGCCAGGCCGCGGTATAGGTAGTAGCGGGCTTCGTTGGGGGCACTCTGGATCAGCTTGTTAAGCAGGTGGACAGCCATTTTGTATTCGCCTGCCTCGATCAAACGCACCGCCCGCTGCAGCTCTTCTTCCTCAGCTTCCGAAACAGGGGCGGCTCGGCTCTGCTGGGTGGCTTGCTGGCCAAAGCCGGCAGGGATCCGCTGCAGAGGAGCCTTTTGAGGGGGAGGCGGGATCTTGTCCCCATAGACGGCTCGGAGCTGCTGGGCCAGCTCCTCCATGGTGGCCGGGCGAAGGGCAGGGTCTTTCTCCAAGCAACGCAGCACCACCTTTTCTAGGGCCTCAGGGATGGGGTGGGGCAGCGGATGGTCTTGAAAAGGGCGGGGCTTTTGAAAGTTGTGGACGTGGTACCAGCCCTGCAGGGTGTCGGTCTCTGGCTCGAAGGGCAACGCACCGGTTAACAGCTCGTACAAAACCACCCCCAGGGAATAGATGTCGGAGCGGCCATCCAGCTTCTCTCCCCGCATCTGCTCCGGCGAGGCATAGACCATCGTGCCCAAAAAATACCCGGTTTGCGTCAGGCCACGAGAGGTTTCCCCCATGAGTTTGGAAATGCCAAAGTCCAGGAGCTTGACCCGTTCTTTGCCATCGGGCCCTTTTTGCACAAAGATGTTGCTGGGCTTGATATCGCGGTGGATGACCCCTCGAATCGAGTGTTTGCCCAGATCCATGTGAAAGTTGTGGGCGTGGTGCAGGGCCGAGCAAATTTGCAAAGCCAAGTTCACCACCCGCTCTGGGTGCAGGGGACCTTCCCGTGCCAACACATAGTCCAAGCCCTGGCCCGTGTAAGGCTTGGCCTTCAGGTACTCCATCACCAGGTAGGGCTGGTTTTGGTACAGACCGTAGGAGCGCACCTGCACAATGTTGGGGTGCTCGCCCAACAGGGCGCTGACCCTGGCCTCGTCCAGGAAGCGCTGCTGCAGTTGCTGGTAATACTCCGGCTCCATGTCTGGCGGCGGCGGGCGCAACAACTTAACGGCCACCGGCTCGTCATTCAACTGGGTATCCACCGCCTCGAACACATTGCCGTAGCCACCCTCGCTGATGTGGTGGGTCAGTCGGTAGCGGTTGCCGATCAGTTGTCCAATTAGGCGCTGGTTCATGGAGGAGGAGGGCCAGCCGAGGGGAGGGTCTACCTAAAATGATTCTAGTCAGCTTGAGGGCGCAAGACCTGTGGGTGAGGGATCCGCCCTTTTTCGCCCCAGAAGTCAGGGATCCCGCTAGGATTGGGGCATGGGTGCTTCTCCTGAAACCGCTTCTCTCCCGCCCTTCTGGCTGGAGGTTACCGAGTTTGCCCTGCAGGCCACGGCAAAGGTCGGAGCGCAGCTCTTGGCAGACTTTGGCCAGGCCTCCTCTACGGAAAAAGCGGACGGCAGCTTGGTGACCGCTTCTGACCAATGGGCGGATCGCGCCTTTCAGGAGGCAATTGCCGCGGCCTACCCGGATCACGGCTGCCTGAGCGAGGAGTCCAACCACATTTTCCTGGAGAAAGAGTGGTGCTGGGTGGTGGATCCCCTGGATGGCACCACCAATTTTGCCCACGGGATCCCCATCTGGGGCAGCTCGCTGGCGCTGTTGCACTGGGGTGTGCCTGTGTTTGGCTGTGTGCATCTGCCCCCCATCCGCCAGACTTTCTACGGCTACTGGCCTCAGTTTCCCGACGACGCGCCGGCAGGAGCTTTTCTCATCCGCCACGACCGGGATCCCGTCCGTCCTCAGCCCATTCGCCCCAGCACCGCCCCACCCGGACCCAACCAACTGTTTAATTTTTGCTCCCGCAGCAGCCACTGGATTAGCCCGCAATTTCCCTGCAAAGCCCGCATGCTGGGCGGCGCTGCCTACAACCTGCTGGCGGTGGCCGGCGGCAGCCTTTTGGGGGCGGTAGAACGCTCGCCCAAGATCTGGGATGTGGCGGCGGTGTGGGCCATTGTCAAGGGGGCCGGCGCCGTTTGGGAACCCCTTGGCCCTGCCGACCCGGATCCCGGAACGCCCTTGCTCCCCGGCAAGGACTATGGTCGGCTGACCTATCCGACGCTGGTGAGCGCTCAGAACAGGTGGATCCCCGTGTTTCGGGCTTTTATCGCTCTGTAGCTCTCGTAAACCGCCTGGACGTTGTACCAGTTGAGGAAGAAAACCCGACACAGCTCCAAGGCCAACTGCGAGCGGCCCTGCCGGATCAACCAGCGCAGCAGCGGCTCTAAGCGCTTCTCGTTCAGCCACCCCCCCAGCGACAGAAGGCCCCACAGGCATTGATGCAGAGGCGTCAGTTGGATCATCAGGCGCACGGCCCAGGTGGGGTGCTTTTGGTAAAAGAGGATGCCCATGCGGCCCCGCTGCCGCTCCCGCTCGATGAGGGCTGGGATTTGCGCCAGCTCGAAGGGCGGATGCCAATGGTAGCCGGTGGCTTGGGGGCACTTGACCAGGCGCAGGCCCAGGCGCTTTAGCCGCACCCCCAGCTCCAGGTCTTCCCAGCCGTAGAGGTGAAACCGCTCGTCAAAGGGGCCGGCAGGGGTTTCACAAGCCCGCTCCAGCCAATGGCGGGCAATGGCCACGTTGCCGGTGGCAAAGAAGGCTGCCGAAAAATCGGTGGGCTTGAAGGGCTCGGAGCAGGGATCCCGAAAATTGCAGGTGTTGATTACCCGCCCGTAGGTGAAGACCTTGGCCTCGTGGGGCGAGTCGGGATTGCCGGTAACCCCGTGTCGCCGCAGCATCTGGGCATGAGCGGCCAAAAAGTGCTCCACCACCACCAGGTCGCTGTCGATAAAGACAATGATGGATCCCTGGGCGTGGCGAAACCCCAGGTTGCGGGCGGCAGCAGGGCCGCGGTGTTCTTGGCACAAAAGCCTGATCGGCGGCAAATCTGGCGGCTGGCTCTGCAGCCATTCCAGCGTGCCATCGGTGGAGCCGTCGTCCACCACCACCACCTCGTAGCCGTCGTAGGGGCCAGGCTGCTGCTGCGCCAAGGCCTGCAGACATTTCTGCAAGATGGGACGGCGGTTGTAGGTGGGGATGATGACGCTGATGTACACCGGGGATCCCTGGCTCGTAAGGCAAACCCTACCCCTAAAGTCAAGGGGTTTTTCCATACGGCTAGAGAGCTTTGAGCAGCTCTGCCGCCTGGCGCACCGTCTCGAAAAAGTGATGGACATTGGCCTCCGGAGTGGTGTGGTGCACGCCGTGGCCCAGGTTCATGATGTGGCCGCGAGATCCCGCCTTTTGAATCACCTCCAGGGTGCGCTGCCGGATGAATTCCGGGGATCCCAGCAACACCATCGGGTCGAGATTGCCCTGCACCGCCAGGGATCCCAGGCGGGCCCTGGCCTCGGCCATATCGCTCATCCAATCGAGGCTGAACACATCGATGCCAGCTTTGCCCACCCGCTCCAACAAAGCAGCGCTGCCGTTGATGTAGAGAATGAGCGGCACCTGCGGGCACCGAGCTTTCACCTGATCCACAATTTGCTTTTGGTAGGGCAAGGCCCAGGTTTCGTAGTCGCCGGGGCTGAGCTGGCCGGCCCAGGTGTCGAAGAGCTGCACCACCTGGGCGCCGCACTCGATCTGGTAGATCACGTAGCGGGCAATGCTATCCGCCAGCTTACTCAGCAACTGATGCAACACCTGCGGCTGAGTGAAGGCCAGGCTCTTGATATGGGCATAATCTTTGGAGCTGCGGCCCTCCACGGCGTAGCAGGCCAAGGTCCAAGGGGAGCCGACAAAGCCCAGCAGCGTCGCCTTCCCTTCCACCTCGCGGCGCAGAGTGCTGAGGATGGTCTTGATAAAGGGCAGGCTTTCTTCCGGCTCTAGCAGTCGGATTTGCTCAACTTGGGCCTGGGAGCGGATCGGCGGGTCGATGATCGGCCCCTGCTGCTCCACCAACTCAAAGGGGATCCCCATGCCCTCGAGGGGGGTGAGGATGTCGCTGAACATAATGACGCCGTCGGGGGCAAAGGCGCGAAACGGCTGCAGCGAGATCTCAATCGCCAGCTCCGGGATCTCGCAGCGCTGCTTGAAGGTGTATTTGCTCTGCAGCTCGCGGTAGGCCGCCATGTAGCGACCCGCCTGGCGCATCATCCAAACGGGGGGACGATCTACCACTTCCCCGCGGGCCGCCCGCAGCAGACGGTCGCCATCGCCGACGGAGGAAGGAGAAGCGCTGAGCTGAGCAGGTGAGTGGGACATGGGAAGACCAAGCCGGTTCAAGATCCTCAATGCATCCTGACATTGGGGGGACGGCTAGCGCAAGCTCGCGGCCCTTCCTCTTGACCCTTTCCTTAGGGGTTGCAACTTGCTTTCACCGGCTGAGGAAGGCGGATCCCGACCTAGAGTGGACATGAGATAATGTCAGCTTGCAGGCCTGTTGTAGAACCCCTTCCCGCCGTTGCTGAGTTGAGAGGAGCCCTCCCTTGGTTGCCCAAACCTTCAACCTGGACACCTACTTGAGCCAACGCCAGCAACAGGTGGAAGAGGCGCTTTCTGCGGCATTGGTTCCCGCCTATCCGGAGCGCATTTACGAGGCGATGCGCTACAGCCTGCTGGCGGGGGGGAAACGCCTGAGGCCGATCCTCTGTCTGGCGGCCTGTGAGTTGGCCGGCGGCTCTGTGGAGCAGGCCATGCCCACCGCCTGCGCCCTGGAGATGATCCACACCATGTCGCTGATCCACGACGATCTGCCGGCGATGGACAACGACGATTTTCGCCGCGGCAAGCCTACCAATCACAAGGTATTCGGCGAGGATATCGCCATTTTGGCAGGAGATGCCTTGCTGGCCTATGCCTTTGAGCATATCGCCAGCCAAACGCGGGGGGTGCCGCCGCAGTTGGTGCTGCAAGTCATTGCCCGCATTGGCCATGCTGTGGCGGCAACCGGCTTGGTAGGGGGCCAGGTGGTGGATCTGGAGTCCGAAGGCAAAGCCATTTCCCTAGAAACTTTGGAGTACATCCACAGCCACAAGACGGGTGCTCTGCTGGAGGCCTCGGTGGTTTCGGGAGGGATCCTGGCAGGGGCCGATGAGGAGCTGCTGGCGCGGCTGAGCCACTACGCTCGGGACATCGGCCTGGCTTTTCAGATCGTGGACGACATTTTGGATGTTACTGCCACCAGCGAGCAACTGGGCAAAACGGCAGGCAAGGATCAAGCTGCCGCCAAAGCCACCTACCCCAGCTTGTTGGGCCTAGAGGCTTCCCGGCAGAAAGCTGAGGAACTGATCCAATCGGCCAAGGAGGCGTTGCGCCCCTACGGATCCCAGGCCGAGCCCCTGTTGGCTCTGGCCGATTTCATCACCCGCCGCCAGCATTGAGACAAGAGGACAAGAAGGTAGATGGGATCCCTGTCCACCCTGTCGGAGACCCTGGTCGCGTTCTGGTGCCGGAGAGCCCTATGCTGCAGCAGTTGATGGCCAACCACGTTCTCTGGGTTGCTCTGCTGGCCAGTGTCTTGGCCCAGGCCATCAAGCTGATCCTGGCCTATGTGCGTTCGGGCAAGCTCAACCTGCGGGTTTTGGTGGAGACAGGGGGGATGCCCAGCTCTCACGCAGCGCTGGTAACGGCTTTGTCGGTGGGGGTGGGGCTGGAGGAAGGCTGGGACAGCCTGCTGTTTGCGGCAACGATGGTCTTTGCGCTGGTGGTGATGTACGATGCCGCCGGGATCCGTCAGGCTGCCGGCAAGCAGGCGCGGGTGCTGAACCGCCTCATGGAAGAATGGTTTGAGGAGAAGGGTGCAGATCGCTTCCAGGAGCCCTACTTGAGGGAGTTGCTGGGCCATACGCCCGTCCAGGTGATCGCCGGAGCAGCCTTGGGGGCAGCCTGTATCACGTTATCTTTTGTCCTGGGAATCAACTGAACGCAATTGGGGCATGCTAGAGCAGGAGGATCACGGGTGGTCATGGCCTCCAGTTCTCAACCTCGTCCGATCCAGCGCTGCCCGGCCTGTGGCAAGCCGATCCCGGCCTATCGCTACAAGTCCCCCTACTGCGACCACTGCGGTTGGCGGGCAACCCCGGCAGGGCAAACCCCTCAAACAGGCGGATCTGGGGGCCAGAGATCCGGAGCTCAGGGGAGTAGGATTCAACAACACATTCAGCGCCTCGGCCTGCCCCCTCTGTTGCAGCCGCTGTTGAAGTTCGACTTTTACCTCTATCTGGGCTGGGGGATCAGCCCTCTGTTTCCGCTAGTCGTGGATCGACCGCTGCTGGCCGAATCCAATTACCTGTTGCTGCTCCCGCTCCTGTTGAGCTGGGGGCTGCTCTACTTGGCAGTGCGGGATCGGCCGTTGCCCCAGGATTTGCGGCTGCCGCGGCTGCTGCTGGATGTGGCGTTTATCCTGCTGCCCTTCTTCCAAAAAATCAACGTTTCCAAGGCCCCCAACCGGCCCTACTGGAATGCTCTGCTCATCTGGGTCATCGGGCTCCTCCTGTTTGCCGCCGTGGGGCTGTGGAGCTTTAGCCTGCTTCTGACGGCATTGACGCTGCTGTTGACCAGCTTCTGCACGCTGCTGTTCTAGCGGAGATGGTTGACAAACACTCCAGCCTCCCATGAGCATTCCTGCTGCCCGCCAACGCTTCCTCCAAGAAATTCAAGCGGATCCCATCGATCTGGGCCGAGCGGCCCTCTGGATCGCCCAAGAAGCCTATCCCGACTTGGATGTAGAAGATTATTTGGCCGCTTTGGATGAGATGGCCGCAGAAGTGCAAGAGCGTCTTCCTCCCGAGCGCTACCCCCTGCGCGTCATCCGGATTTTAAATCGCTATCTCTTTGAAGATCTGGGCTTTTGTGGCAACAGCGAAGACTATTATGACCCGCGCAACAGCTTTTTAAACGAGGTGATCGATCGGCGCACCGGGATCCCGATCACTCTTTCTCTGATCTATCTAGAGCTGGGGCGGCGGATCGATTTTCCCATGGCAGGGGTAGGCATGCCCGGCCACTTTCTGGTGCGGCCCCTGTTTGCAGACGCGGAGATTTTTGTGGATCCCTTTCATCAGGGAGAAATTTTGTTTCCCGAGGACTGCCAAGAGCGTTTGGCACAGATCTACGGGCCCAGGATCCCTTTACAAGATCATCACCTCCGCCCCACCCCTCCTCGCCTAATCTTGGTGCGGCTGCTCAACAATCTTATGCAGATTTACTTGAGCCGCGCCCAGCTAGAGCTTGCCTTGGCAGCGGTGGAGCGCATCTTGTTATTGATCCCAGAGTCCTTGCCCCACCTGAGGGATCGGGGCTTGCTCTGTTACCAGTTGGGGCGTTGGCAGCAGGCCTGTCAGGATCTGAGGCACTACCTCAACCAGGCGACCCTCCACCCAGAGCTCAGCGGCCCCGACGAGCATTTAATCCAAGAGATCCTACAAAGGCTAGAAGCTTACTCTGACTAAAGTCAGGTGCAGCAATTGCTCGAAAAAATCCTCCAATCGAGAGCTGGTCACCTAAGCAATACGGATCTCATCTGAAATCTCGCCTTGCCATCTTTGGGTGTCGCTGGGGCTTTTGCAAGAGTCTGGAGCAGCTTTCACCTCCTGGCGAAGAATTGCCTCTACCAGCTCGTCTAAAGCTTCCAGGTCAGATAGGTTGTAGTCTTTTTCCCGAAGGATTTTGTTAATAGAAAACTCCTGCTGCAGCGTCAGGGTCGAGGATCGTAAGACCTCGTCGATAATCTCGCGAATGCTCATTACAACCTCACAATCTGATGGCAATCTCAGCGGAGAATTTGTTATCTGAGCTCATAAACCTAGAATGCAAGAAATACTTGACGTAGCCATCCTGAGGATCACGTATTTTGGCCAAGATCTAGGGCCGCCCATGCTAAGGGAAACTGCCAAGGGTACTTTCACGGGGCCTCGCCGAGGCTTGGGAGCTCCCCAGGGAGGCTTGTCCGGTTCGCCTTTCCCAATCTTTTGCGAAGGGGGTGCGAGTGATGGGTTCACCCGATAGCTGCTGCAGTTTTGGCGACTTTGGGGCCAGTCGCGCCACGAGTGAGTTGCTTGGTCTAGGATCTCGGGGGGCGATCCACTAGTCTGTTGGTACTCCATTAGGATGAAGTGGGATCCTGTCGGCTAGCGGGTTTTGTGGGAAATCCCAGTCAAATCGCAGGTGAGGTTGTAGCACCATGACATTGACTTGGCAAACGGATGGACAGACTTGGTTTCTTCTGCCTCCCCAACCCCGTGCCGTGATCCACTTTCTGGGCGGAGCTTTTGTGGGATCCGCCCCACAATTTTTCTACAGCCGCCTGCTGGAAGAATTGGCCCGTATGGGCATGGCCGTTGTGGCTACCCCCTACACCACCGATATCGATCACGCGCAACTGGCTTTTAAAGCAGCGCAATCTTTGCATAGAAGCCTGCAGAGCAAAGGTTTGATGGGGTTGCCCCTCTTTGGCTTGGGCCACAGCCTTGGCGGTAAGCTGCAGATCCTCTCCTGCCTAGCCCTTCCTTCTTTGGGATCCCAGCGGCGCGGCAATATTTTCTTGGCCTACAGCAATGCGGGACTGGAACGGGCGCTGCCGGTGCTGCAGGCCTTGGCCCAGGCGTGGCCGCAACAGCAACTGAGCACTCTGTGGCGGATGTGGATGGGATCCTCGTCACCGCCAGTGAATCTGTGGTTGGAGTTTGAGCCTTCTCCGGCAGAAACCAATCGCCTTATCGAGGAGCAGTATCCGGTTAGAAACAACCTGCTTGTAGAGTTTCAGCAGGATGATATTGACGATATTCCGCTGCTCTATCAACAGCTTCGCCGCAAGTACGGAGGCTACACCGAATGGCAACGCCTGGAGGGGGATCACTTAACCCCGCTGGGTTTCAGCTATCCTTTCCGGTTCGGGGGGGAGTTCAGTCCCATCGATGCTTTCGCGCAGTTTTTTTATCAAAACTTACTGGCTCCTAACCAACGAATGATCCGGAGTATTCAAGCCTGGCTGGCAGCACAACTGGCTTAGTCGAGCCAGCTTAGGTCGGAGAGGAGCTCCTGTGAGTGGGGAGACTGAGCCTGCAGAGGAAACAGCATCTGTAGAATATCGCTCATCAGGAAGTAACAGGTTAAAACACCACCGGCAGCTACGGCCACCAGCGTTCCCGCCAACATGCGCGAGAACTCCTGCCGCTGAAACGCCTGTTCCATTAAGCGCAGCGCCCAGAACCCCAGTAGGATCACAATGGCAAGGATAATCAACATATCGTAATCTAAGCTGTAATCTATTGTAACGAACCTGTCGCTCAACTGCTATTGACAAAACCTGGTTAAAGCGTAAAGAGTTCTCTGTCTTCTGCAGCCAGCAACTTGTCGGCGGGGTAGCGGCGGGCGCGGCCCCCTGGGGCCTTGCCGGCCTTGTCTAAGCTACAGGCCCCAAAGGGATCCCGCTGGCAAAGATTGCTGGGCGTTCAAGCGGCCTACACCTGTCGCCCTTCGGGGGAAGCGCCGGCAACTGTTGCAAGATCTGGCAAAGGAGAAAGCTTCCGGGCAGCTCCTAGCTCCTCAGGCCAATTGTCTGCAGGATACCAAAATACATCGACCCGCCAGCGGCTGCTCGCAGGGGGATCCCTTACACTTGAGCTAACTGCTGCTTGAGAGGTGGGGTATGGTACGGCGGAGGCTGGCCGGCGCGGCTGGATCCCTGGCACTTCAGCGTTCTCTGCAGGCTCCTTTGCAGCAGCGCAGCCGGGCGATCAACCGTCGCCGCAAACTGATCTACCGCAGAACTCGCCTACTCTACCAGCGCAACTTGCCCCTTTACCTGCGCAATTTGCTGTTGCAGTACCGCACCAGCTTTATCTACAACCTCAAAGCTAGAGCTGTGATCAGAACTCGCTAGAGAATGTCGAGCTATCTTTTCGCTCTCAGCACAACGGTCTTCACAGCGCGAAAAACAGGCAGATGGCGATGGACATTGCCCTGCCGGAAAGTCTGGATTTATAGTTAAAAATTGTTGTCTGTAAGTCTTCTAAGAGAGAGGCCGGTCTCCCTCCGAGAGAAAAGAGTTGGAAGCGGGAGCCAAGCTAAGGCTACCGAATTGTAAAGCGGCCAACTCCTATCTTCTCGCCGTTGACATGAACCTCGACGCGGTAGCGCCCGGTGTAGGGTTGGCTGAAGCTGAGAAAGCCTCGCACCGTGTCGGCTAGGGGATCCCAGGGAAAATCAAACTTGCGGATCAGTTGCTCGCTCCCGGCTTCTCCGCCCTTGTAGTACCAGAGCATCTCCACCTGGGCGTTGGCAGGGAGGCTGCCCACCGGCAAGATGGCCCAGATCAAGGTGTCGGTGGTCTTAAACTCGGTTGTGGCCTCGCCAGGGCTGCCGTCTCCCCGACCTCGGTGCAGGCTGATCACCCTTGTCCCCGCCTCGTTTGGGGCTTTCTGGCTATAGGCGCGGGCATTGGCTTGCGCTTCCTGAGCGAGGCGATCCAGCTCGGCCAGCAAATCTTCCTGCCGCTTCAGGGCCTCGGTTGCTTCCTGTAGCCAGTGGGCGATCGGCTGCTCTGGAGCTGGGGAAGAAGGCTTTCGGGCGGCCCCGGTAAGGTTTTGGATGGGAAAGCCCCGAGCCGTCCCCACCTCGCTGCCCAGCAAGTTCAGCCAGCGGCTCCGCATTTCGGGTGTCATCTCTGGCTTGGCGGCGTAGGCAATGCGCACAGGGCCGTCTGGGCCTTGGGTGATGCGGCCAATTTCATGCTCTTGGATCCCGGCAACCTGCCCACGACAGCCGGCGCTACGGAACTCGTAGAGGACATCCTCTTCGCTTTCCCGGTGAAACTCCCACGTTGTTTGGGGGCAGTACTCTAGGAGATTATTCCGCATATTGTTTGCCAGGAAGCGGGGCAATTTTGGTACCTGAACGTTCATGACCGAGAGCATTTCTCTCCAAGAGGCCAAGCTCGCCTCGGGCCGTATGAGAACAGTCAATGTAGCTGTCTCAGTAACTTGGCGATCGGCAAAAGCCCACTCCCCCACATCTCCTTCAATGAGGACATTTCCTGAAGGGCTGAGGTGAGCCGAGGCAAAGAGCAGGCCGGCAAAAAGGTTCAACATGATGATCCTCCCTACCAAGATTTGTACTGGGAAATGAGAGGGGAAAGTTCTCAATCAGCTCGCCGGGCAGGCAACGAAAGGAGACTGGACAAGAAGGACAGCCCTTTGTTGTCGCTTTCTCAAGGCTCACCCCAGAGGAGCTCAATGATCCGGGTGGCTTTTGGCAAAATGGCAGTTACAGCCTGCTTGGGCAAAACCCGTATCGTCACACGAGCTGAAACCTTACTCAGGTAAGGTTTTTTCTGTGGGCTATATTCCTTTGAACCGCAAGCTCTAGAAAGCACCAGTAGCCTATCACAGGCTAGCTCAGTTTCGATCCCTGTTTTTCAGAAACGCCACATTCTTTCTGAGCAGTATACTCGTTTACCTTAAGCAGATATGATTTTGTTCGTTCAAAAACCTAAAACTCTCTCGGATGACAATTGAGAGTCATCGAGAACAAATCATTCACCGGAGTCGTCGGCGCCAGAAGGGAGGATCTTCCCGGTTATCAACCAGTTATCCCCCACAGTCTGCAGTTGCGGCTCCAACAGTTGCCAGCTTTGGTTCACATCCGGGATCCCTTCTCCTGCTACGGGGGTTGGCGCGTCGGCCCCGCCCAAGATCTTGGGAGCGATGAAGGCGGCCACCTTCTGGATGGCCCCATCTTTAAGGGCTGCCCAGGCCAAGGTGCCGCCGCATTCCCAGAGGGCACTCAGACAGCCTCGCTCAAAGAGAACCTGCGCCGCTTGAGCCGGGGTTACTTGATCCAGGTGCAGCAGCTCCACCCCTTGCTTGGCCAGGGATCCCCAGAGGGGATGGGCTTCAGTGGCCTCGGTAATCACCAAAGTTGGCGCCTCCTCCGCTCGCCACAGGTGGGCCAGCGGGGGCAGATTCAGAGAGCGGCTGAGAACCACTCGCAGGGGCTGGGATCCGTGAAAATCCGGCAGGCGGCAGGTAAGGTGGGGGTTATCGTGCCAGACGGTGCCGGAGCCCACGATGACTGCATCGTGCCAGGCCCGCTGGCGGTGAACCCACTCTCGCGCCAGCGGATTGCTGATCCAGCGGCTGTGGCCGGTGGCGGCGGCGCTCTTGCCGTCTAGGGTCATGGCGTATTTGAGCAGGCCAAAACACCGTTTCTGCACAATGGCGAAGGCAAAGCCTTCGTTGAGCTCCTGACATTCCTGCTCCAGCACCCCCACCGTCACCTCAACCCCTGCCTCCTGCAGGCGGCGGATCCCTTTGCCGGCCACCAGGGGATTGGGATCCTGCATTCCCACCACCACCCGCCGGATCCCGGCAGCCAGGATGGCCTCGGTACAGGGAGGGGTGCGCCCGTAGTGGTTGCAGGGCTCGAGGTTGACGTAGAGGGTAGCGCCCTTGGCCAGGGATCCCGCCTGTTGCAAAGCCAACACCTCGGCATGGGGCTGGCCGGCTCCCGGATGAACGCCTTCCCCCACCACCTGATCCCCCCGGACAATAACGCAAGCTACCCGCGGGTTAGGGGAGGGGCGCTGCGGTGTGGAGCGGGCCAAGGACAGGCACCGTTCCATCCATTGCCGATCCGAGTTCATAAGGGGCCGGGATCAAGCTACAGTTGCTCTGGATTCTAGCCTTGCCATCTGGGGAACAAAAGCCGACCCGTTCCCTTCAAGTGCGCGACGGATCTGGGCGCTGTTGGCGACTTCACCCGCTGGCCCGTCCAGGAGCTGGAGGGCGTTTTTGGTAAGCTGGTTACGGCCTTGGCAGAAGGGATCCTATGGACAGCCTTCAACTTTGGCAGCGCTACTGCGATTGGCTCTACTACCATCCCGAGCTGGAAATTTTTGTTGATATCAGCCGCATCCGTTTTACTTCCGCTCAGGTGGAAGCGCTGCGGCCTGCCTTTGCCCGCGCCTTTGCCGAGATGCAGGCCCTAGAAGCCGGGGCCATTGCCAATCCCGACGAAGGCCGCCAGGTGGGCCACTACTGGCTGCGGGCGCCGGAGCTGGCTCCTAGCGCCGAAATTCGGCAGGCAATTCAAGACTGCCTCGAACAGGTGGAGAGCTTTGCCAAGAAGATCCACTGCGGCACGATCCCAGCCAGTGGGGGAGGGCGTTTCACCGAGCTGCTCTGGATTGGCATTGGCGGCTCGGCTCTGGGGCCACAATTTGTGGCGGAGGCCCTGGCTCCGCTGCAGCCGCCCTTGAACATTCACTTCATCGACAACACGGATCCGGACGGGTTTGACCGGGTGCTGGGACGGCTGGCCGGCAAACTGGGACAAACCCTGGTGGTTGTCACCTCCAAATCCGGCAACACGCCCGAGCCGCGCAACGCCTTGGTGGAAGTGGAGCTGGCTTACCGGAAGGCAGGGATCCCCTTTTCTGCCCATGCAGTGGCCATCACCGGCCCCGGCAGCCAATTGGAGCAGCAGGCGCGGCAGGAGGGGTGGCTAGCCGTTTTTCCCATCTTCGACTGGGTGGGGGGGCGCACCTCGGAAACTTCCGCGGTGGGCCTGCTGCCGGCAGCGTTGCAGGGGATCGACATCCGGGCTTTGCTGGCCGGAGCTGCCACCATGGACAAAGCCACCCGCGTACCCCATCTGGAGCGCAATCCTGCCGCCCTCTTGGCCATGGCCTGGTACATCGTCGGCGAGGGGCGAGGGCGCAAGGATATGGTGGTTTTACCCTACAAAGACCGCCTGGCGCTGTTTAGCCGCTACCTGCAGCAGTTGGTGATGGAATCTCTAGGCAAGTCCCACGACCTGCAGGGCAACCGCGTGGAGCAGGGCCTAACCGTCTACGGCAACAAGGGCACCACCGATCAGCACGCCTACGTGCAGCAGTTGCGGGACGGCCTCAACAACTTCTTCGTCACCTTCATCGAGGTGCTCCAGGATCGCGAGCCGGGGATCCCTTCCCCCTTCGTAGAGCCCGAGGTAACCAGCGGCGACTATCTGGATGGCCTGCTGCAGGGCACCCGCCAAGCCCTCTACGAAAACGGGCGCGACTCCGTCACCATAACGCTGCCGCGGGTGGACGCCCGCTCCGTGGGGGCCCTGATTGCCCTCTACGAACGGGCAGTGGGCCTCTACGCCTCTTTAATCCAGGTCAACGCCTACCACCAGCCGGGGGTGGAAGCAGGCAAGAAAGCGGCCAGCGCCGTCCTGCAGCTCCAGCGCCAGGTGCTGGAGGTGATGCGAGAGCAAAAGGGATCCCTGACCTTGCCCCAGTTGGCGGAAAAACTGGGCTGCCCAGAGCGCATCGAGACCCTGTACTGGATTGTGCGGCATCTGCAAGCCAATGGCCGCAGTCTAGTGCTTGTGGGGGATCCTGGCCGACCCTTGGAGCTAAGCATCCAGCCGCGCCCGGCCTGAGAGTATAGAAGAGGCAACCTGAAGAGAGGTTTGACCAATCTGTACCTTACCTTAAACCCCTCCTGTGCAGCCGGCCTGTCTGCCTAGAATCGAGCAAGAGGCTACTCCAGGAGGAGACTATGGACCAACCTGCCGCCGTCCTGCCTTTACAAACCCCAAAAGATGTCTCCATCGAGGACATTGAGCAGGAGCTGAACAAGATCTGGTCCTCCAAGGGAGAGAGCGTTGCCGCCCGGGCTGCCACCTTTACCCTGGTGGTGTATGAGTCGCTAGACGATGCCCTGCTGCTGCCTTCCCCCACCGTCGAAGCCATTGCCACCCAGAACCCCTGCCGCGTCATCGACCTAAGGGCCAAACGGGAGGGAGCCACAGACGACGCCATCGAGGCCCAGGTGGCGGCCTATTGCCCGGTGACCCGCGAGCAGCGCAGCTCGCTGGTGTGTTGTGAGTACATCACCCTGAAAGCGCCGGAATCGGCTTTTGTGCGCGCTTGCAGCACTGTCGCCTCGCTGTTGATCCCCAACCTGCCCACGTTCCTGTGGTGGCAAGGGAACTTAGACTTGAATAGCTTGTTGTTTCAAAAGCTGGTAGCCCTGAGCAACCGCGTCATCGTCGACTCGCGGGGCTTTGTCAACCCAGAAGAAGACCTGCAGGAAATTCATCTCCTCATCAGCGAGGGGCACCACTGCGGGGATCTCAACTGGCGACGGCTGCTGCCCTGGCAGGAACTCACCGCCCAAGCCTTCGACCCCCCAGATCGGCGAGAGTCTCTGTCCTGGATAGATCAAGTAACCATTGACTACAGAGCTGGCAACCCCTGCCAGGCCCTCCTTTTCTTGGGCTGGCTGGCCAGCCGGCTGGGGTGGACGCCCACCGAGCGGGCCCAGACTTGGGAACACGACTACGAGATCGACCGCATCCGCTTCCAAACCCAAGCGGGAGGCGAGGTGAGGGCAGAATTGGCTGCCGTGCCCCTGGTCTCGGAGATGAGCCAGGCGGGAGATCTCATCGGCTTGCGCCTCACCTCCAGCAACCAGGAAACCGACGCCTGCACCGTGCTCTGTTCAGAAACCACAGGGTGCATGCGCATGGAAGCCATGGGAGGTGCCCAGAGGTGCGTGGTTCGCCAGGTGGCTCCCCTGGAGCAGGAGTCCTTGGAAACGCTGCTAGCTGCCGAGTTGCAGCGGCCTGGCCCCGACTATCTTTACGAAGAGACCTTAGGGGTGGTGGCCCAGATCCTCAAATTAAAGAAAAGCGGAGCGCTGGGGTAGAATCTCGATTTCGTTGTTGGCAATCTTGGGGAGACGGATACTGTCTCGCGTTCAAATGCAGGGAAGCGAAGACCCCAACCCAGCGCTTGACAGACGAGAACCTAGGCTTCTCGGGATATCCCGACAAATCGGCCCAAGAAAGCTAGCCAGATCCGCCTATCCACTGTCGAAGCCAGCTCAGCGCAGCCCCAGGACGGAGGCCAGCACGCTGTGACCTACCAGGGCTTCCACCGCAATGCTAATGGCAAACCCCAGCATGGCCAATCGCCCGTTCCAGCGCTCGGCCTTTTCCGTCCACCCAATTTCCCACTCGGGCGGAGCCTCGCCCTCTTGCCCATACTGAGGCACGTATCGCGGACGAGCAGCACCCTCCCAGCCCGCAGGACGCTTGGAGTTGAAGAAAGCCATCGAACCGAGGGCAACAGCAGCCACCAGCCCGCTCACCATAACGGCAATGTAAGGAAAGAAAGGGTTGTCGAGGATCATCGGCCTGTTGGGTTCAGTGAAACAGTCAATAGCCTGGGTAGCGAGCCGATCGGGCAGCCCCCAGACAGAACGCCCGACCTGATGCTTGCGTAAAACTCAGATGTTCTCAACTATCGCAGTCCCAGCCACTGAGCGAGAGTGGTGGCAAAAACACTGTGACCCACCAGCGCCTCTGTGGCAACGCTGATCACCAAACCCACCATAGCCAGGCGGCCATTCCAACGCTCCGCCTGCTCCGTCCAGCCCGGGATCCAGTCGTTGGTGGTGTCGTAGTATTGGGCCACAGAAGCGGAGTCCAGGCGAGAAGGGATCCTAGGAGAGGATTGCATAGGTAATGCCTCATAACTGTACGCAAACAAACTTAACATAAAATTACAGTTCTTGACAACTTTTCCGACTGGCGAGGGGAGGTAGGGATCCCTGGCGAGAGGGAAGGAGTTTGCCGAGGGGTGCCCAGAGCGATGCCATACTGAGGGAGGTAGGCTTCTGCGCAGACTATGGCGGTATCCTCTCTTTCTTCCCCCAAGCTGGACCAGGCTTTTGACGCTGCTGCCGACTTAGCTGCCCAGGTGCGGTCGGATTTTCCAATTTTGCAGCGCCAAGTCAACGGCCAGCCGCTCATCTATTTTGACAATGCGGCCACTTCCCAGAAGCCGCTGGCGGTTTTGCAGGCAATGGATTGCTACTATCGGCACAGCAACGCCAACGTGCACCGGGGAGTGCATACCTTGGGCAACGAAGCCACGGAGGCCTACGAGGGGGCGCGGGAGAAGATTGCCCGCTTTATCAACGCGCCTTCCCCGCAAGAGATCATCTACACCCGCAACGCCAGCGAGGCCATTAACCTGGTGGCCTACAGTTGGGGCATGAGCACCCTAGAGCGGGGGGATGAGATTATTCTGTCGGTGATGGAGCACCACAGCAACTTGATCCCCTGGCAATTCGTGGCTCAAAAGACGGGGGCCTGCCTCAAGTTTATCCAGATCACGCCCGAGGGCGAGCTGGATTTGGAGCACTACCGCTCTTTGCTGGGCGACCGCACCCGCCTAGTGGCTGTAACTCACGTCTCCAACATGCTGGGATCCATCAACCCTGTCCGGGAGGTGGTTGAGTTAGCCCATCGCTGTGGGGCCAAGGTGTTGCTGGATGCCTGTCAGAGCGTGCCCCACATGCCGGTGGATGTGCAGGCCCTAGACTGCGATTGGCTGGCCTTTTCTGGGCACAAGATGGGCGGCCCCACGGGGATCGGGGTGCTCTACGGCAAGCGGGAGCTGCTGCGGGCCATGCCGCCCTTTTTGGGCGGGGGCGAGATGATTGCTGAGGTGTACTGGGATCACGCCACCTACGCCGATATCCCCCACAAGTTTGAGGCGGGCACGCCGGCCATTGCCCAAGCGGTGGGCTTGGGGGCAGCCGTAGACTACTTGAGCCAGATTGGGCTAGAGCGCGTGCATGCCCATGAGCAAAAGTTAACCGCTCGCCTCCTGGAGGGGCTCCAGCGCATTCCAGGCCTGAAGATCTATGGCCCCAAGGATCCGGCGCGCCGGGCAGGACTGGTCAGCTTTTCAGCGGAGGGCATCCACCCCCACGACCTGTCTACGCTGCTGGATGAGCAGGGGATCGCCATCCGAGCTGGCCACCACTGCACCCAGCCGCTGCACCGCCACTTGCAGGTGCAGTCAACAGCGCGGGCCAGCGTTTACCTCTACAACACCCTGGCCGAGGTGGATCGCTTCCTCGAGGTGCTGGCAGAGGCAGTGGCGTTTTTCAGGGAGGCCTTGGGCTAGATGCTCTACCGCCGCTTTGGACGCACCCAGCAGCTTATGTCGGCTTTTTCCCTGGGCAGCATGCGCCTAGTCCATGTGCCGCCGGAGCAGGCCCAGGCCACGGTGGCAGCGGCGCTAGAAGCAGGGATCAACCACATCGAAACGGCGCAGGCCTATGGCCAGGCCGAGGTGCTCTTGGGGGAGATCCTGCAGAAGCTGGCGGTGCCGCGGCAGCGCTTGATCCTGACCACCAAGCTCACGCCTGGCGAGAGGCTGCGGGAACGGCTGGAGGGATCCCTGCAGCGGCTACAGGTGGAGTATTTGGATCAGTTTGCCTTCCACGGCATCAACCTGCCCGAACACCTGGAGTGGGTGCTGCAGGAGGGCTTGCCGCTGCTGCGGCAGGCGCAGCAGGAGGGCTTGGTGCGCTACATCGGCTTTTCCACTCATGGATCCCTGGAGCTAATCCTGCAGGCCATCCAGAGGGGCCAGTTTGACTTTGTGAATTTGCACTACCACTTTTTCCAGCAGCGCAATGCCGCGGCCCTGGAGGCGGCAGCCCAGCAGGATATGGGGGTGTTCATCATCTCCCCTGCCGACAAAGGGGGGATGCTCTATCGCCCGCCCCAGCGTCTCCGGGAGAGCTGTGCGCCCTTTAGCCCCCTGGAGTTTGCCTATCGATTTTTGCTGGCGGATCCCCGCATCCACACCCTCAGCCTGGGCATTACCCATCCCGACGAGCTGCAGACGGCCCTGGCGGCCCTGCAGGATCCCGAGCGCTGGTGGACGGAGGGCCTGCAGGTACAGGAGCGGCTGCATCAAGCGGAGCAGGAACGCCTGGGCTCCAGCCGCTGTGCCCAGTGCTACGCCTGCCTGCCCTGTCCCGAAGGGATCCACATCCCAGAGGTGCTGCGGCTGCGCAACTTGGCTCTTGCCCACGAGATGACCGAGTTTGCCCAATATCGCTACAACATGTTCGGCCAGGCAGGGCACTGGTTCCCGGGGGTGCCTGCCGACCGCTGCAGCGAGTGCGGCGACTGCCTGCCCCGTTGTCCGCAGCACCTGCCGATCCCGGAGTTGTTGGCCGAAACCCACCGCCTTTTGCACCGCTCTCCCATCCGGCGGCTGTGGGAGTAAGGGCTCCTTCTCCCAGGGGGTGAGGGGGGTGAAAATCCTGGCCAGGAGAGCCAGCTAGGGGGAAGCCTCTTGCTGCTCCGGAGTTCAAGGCTCTAGCGCCGCTTGCTGCGCAGGGTTTTGGCACGGTTGTGTACCTGTCTAACAAACAGAGGCAGGAGCTGTTCCTGAATGTAGGCAAAGGCTGCCGGGAGGCCTTCTCTTTCGTAGATAAGGCCGATTTCTGCCTCCACCTGGGTGGGATCCCGCAGAGCCGACAAAAATTGGTTGGAGGTGAGCCAGGTGAAGAGTTCCGCGCGGCTAAGATCGCAGCCGGGAGGGGAAGGCACCTGCCAGTCGGGTGGCGGGCCGAGCAGCCACTGGCGGGCAAAGAGGCTCAGCACCGCATCTCCTAGCCACGCCTTGTCCCGTCGGGATCCCTCGTCCAACTGGGCCACCTGCTGTCTGACGGTCGAAGCAAACTGGGATCCGGGCACCATGGGCAGCACTTAGAAGGAGCAGCAAGGGTAGCAGAGCTTCCCTGCCTCATTCTACTAAGATGGGGTCTGGCCCACCCTCAGCGGGTAAAGGGGCGGAGTTGGCTGTTTTGAGGATCTCAGTGCATGTTGTTGGAGCTTACCCCAGAAGAGTGCGAGGCGGTGATCCCGCTGGTGCCGACGCGGCTCCAGTACGCAGCTTACTGGAGCGATGCCCTCAAGAGCGTAGGCCGGATCATTACAGCTATTTTGGTGGGCGTAGCGCTGCTGGTGCTGTCTCGCGCTTTTGGCGAGGGATCCTTCTTGGGGGCAGTCTCCTTTCTGGCGGGGTTTCTCTCGTTGCTCTACCCTTTCCTCTGGGGGCCCCTCTACACCATCTCCCGCCGGCAGCTAGCCTTTCGCGAGATCCCTTACGGAGGGCTCTTTTTTGGCCAGGTGTTGAGCACCCGCCGCTACGAGGTGGTGGTGGAAGAGCGGGAAAAGGTGGATGAAGAGGGGCAACTCTATATTGAAGAAGTGCGCGAGCGCCAGTTTGAGATGGAAATTGGCGATGAAACAGGAGTTCTCTACCGAGTGCGGGCCAGGGACGATCCCCGCTACCGGCGAATTGTTAAAAAGCAATCGGTGCTGGCGCTGGTGAAGGCCTATTCCCGCGATCTGCGGCGCCGACCGACCTTGAGCGAAGTCTACGTGGTCAAGCTAGGGGAGTGGGTGGGAGATGTTTCCTATCTGGATCGGGAGGCGTTTTTGGAGTTGGCCGACGAGCTGCTGGCGCTCGAGCTAGGACCGGAGGCGAAGGCATAGAAACCTTATGTCAGAGGCTGGAATCACCCGCGCAGCTTGGATCGTGGCGGCCTTGGTGGTGTCGGCAGCCCTGGGGCCGCGGTTGGCTCTGCCTTTGGCTGGGATGGTGGGCTTGGTGATTGTCGAGCAGGTGGCCTTTGGGGGGCGGCTCTCGGGGTTGCTGGGCGCGCTGCTGGATTGGGCTTCTCCAGCCTATCGGCGGCGGGTCATCTGCCACGAGGCAGGACACATTGTGGTGGCCCACCTGCTAGGGATCCCCTTGCGCGGCTACGTGCTGGGCCCCTGGCAGGCTTTCCGACACGGGATCCCCGGCTACGGGGGAGTGCAGCTGGATCAAGCCCCCATGCGCACCTGGGAAGCCCAGGGGGGCATCCCCTGGGCAGATCTAGAGCGCTACAGCCTGTTTTGGATGGCAGGGGCTGCCGCGGAGTCTCTCCAATATGGCCAAGTGGTGGGAGATGAGGAGGATAGACAACAGTTGGCCAAGCTGCTGGCAGGGATCTCAGCAGCCCAGCCCTTGACCTCTGCGGCTCAAATGAGGGCCTACATCAACCGCTTTCTGCGCCAGAGCCGGGCCTTGTTGCAAGCCCACCCCGAAGCCTATGCCGTTGCCGTCCGGCACCTAGAGCAGGGATCCCCCCTCCAAGACTGCCTAGCTGCCCTTGCGGCCAGCTTGGAGGAGCGGTGTCAACAACCTGATACATTTACGCTGAACACTGCTGAGCATTACTGCTCAGCGGTGAAGCGATAGCATTCTGTCCGTTTCCGTTGTCACTACGCGATGCTG
>NZ_JBSSEF010000021.1:0-45950 GCF_054061455.1 Thermostichus sp. OS-CIW-20 | reverse complement strand
TGAACAACCTGAAAACAGTCTCCAGCCGGTTGATTCGCAAAGAGTTCGCCACAGAGGTGGCACGGTTCTACAGCAAGCCTGTATTTTGGACAGGGGCCTATTTTGTTGCCTCTTGTGGTGGGGTCACCGTTGAGGAGTTGAAGAAGTATGTCGAGCAGCAGGCAACGCCCAGATTGTGAGACTCAGGGGCATTGAACCCCTTCGTCTCACCGCCTATCCCCCATCCCGCCAAGCTGCGCTGTGGCGGGAGTACCCCGGAGGTTCTGATGGGTTCGTTGCAAAAACAACAACTGACCCAGAACAACTCGGTCTGACTTCTAATCTGGTTGGGGAACTCTCAAGAAGCGAGAAAGAGCGGGACAATGCCCAGCGCCTGCCGGATGTCGTCATCCAAGCCCTTGGCAAGGGTCAGAATCAAGCGCAGGAGGGATCCGGTTGCAGGTTTGCCCCAGACAGGAGATCATAGAGTCCTATCAAAGCAAAAAGCTCCCATTGACAGCGTGACGGTGGAACCTAAGCAGACTCAGCTAGACCCTCGGCCCGCCGGCCTCACCACAGCTACCGGAACCATCAAAGCCCAGTTGGATTTGCTGTTGCTGGGGCTGGAGTCCCTGAGCGGAGAAATTTCCGAGGCGGTTCTGGCTGCAGCCAAAGCCCTGAACTTGGAAAAGCAGATCGGCGATCGGGTGGCTCTCTGGCGGCTGCGCAACGCCAACCCTCTGCGCCGCAGCAGCGGTGGGCGAAAAGAAGTCGATATCGAAGAGGCGCGCGCCCTGGTGCTGGTGATTGCTCATCTGGCTGCTCAGCAGCAGGCCCGTATCCGCAGCACCTTGGAGCAACTGGAAGCTGCTGTTGAACAGGAGCTCAGCCCTTTCCGTCAGCCACTGGTGGGCGACTATCTAGATGAGTTTATCTCCCACTACCGCAGCCGCATGGTGGATGGGGATGTGCGTGACGAGAACAGCCTCGCCGAGCTGGCTCTGCGCATCTTGATCGAGCTGATGTTTTACAGCAGCCCAAGAGGGGCCCAGCGTCTATGGAAAGCCCTGCTCAACCGCCCTGAGATGGATCTGCCCGCCGGCAGCGACGAAGAAGGGGAGGTAGCCCATAGCTCCGGATCGGATGCTTTGCCCTCTTCCTGAAATAGGCTCCTTGCTTGTGTTGTTTGCCCGCCAGTTGCCATGCCCAGTCTCACCCTTATCAGTCATACCTATCAACAGCCCACCTCGACCCTCACGGTGCGGGGAGAGGCACCTGGCCTGCCCGAAGCTGCCGAGGGTTCCTCAACGCCGCCCCTGCGAGCCATCCAGCAGAACTTCGAGTGTCAGTTGGAAATTCGCCAGGGGGAGACCACCAAAACTCTGCAGGGGGACAGTGTTTGGCTCAGCGATTTGATCGCGGTGATCGACCGCTACGTCGGATCCCAGCTCAGCGGCGCGCCCAAGGGAACCTTCAGCGGTACTGTGGCCATCCGTCCGCTGGATTTTATTTTTCATCGCCTCACGGTGCGCCAAGGGGAGAATCAGATTGCCCAAGTGGATCTGTCGATGACCCAGTTGTACGACCTGTTGGAGAACCTCTCTCAGGTGGCCGATGACATTCCCCAACTGGCCAGCCTGGGAACGCCGGTAACGCGGGCTTGGTATCGACAGCCTGCCGGGATCGCTGCCCTGCTGGTGGGAGGGATCGCCCTGGTGGCCGGGGTCGGGATCTGGGCCAGCCGCACCCCGGAGAAGAGGGCTCCCACTGCTTTCAACTCGGCCCAGGAGCAGCTCACCGCGCCGGAAGCCTCTGGAGATCCTCTGCTGCGGCTGCAAAACACCCTGGCCCAGCAATGGCAGTCTCCTCCCGATTTGCAGGAGAGCTTGATCTATCGAGTAACGGTGGATGCGGCGGGATCCCTGCTGGCTGCCGAGCCGGAGAATGAGCTGGCCCGGGAACGCCGCGCCGAAACTCCTCTTGCCGACCTGCCGGAGTTGCCGCCGGATCCCTTGCCGACGGGTGCCAAACAGTTCCGCATCAGCCTAGGGCCAGAGAGCCGGGTAGAAGTGACCCAGATAGAGCCCCTCTGAAATCCGGGCTGAGGAGAACGTCACTCCAGACAGATGACCGGCCCCTCTGTGCCACACTGCTCGCCGTGCAGCCACTCTTCCTGGGGATCCGATTGAGCCAAAGACATAGCCGCCAGGAGAGCCAAAGCAGCGACTACCCCCGCGAGCCAGATGCTGCGCATGGTTTTCTCCCCATCTGCGATGAGTTCAATCTCTCGCTTTTCCGCCCGTGTCTTGGTGACCGGATGAGAGGTTCGAAGGCGATCCAAATCACAGTCAACGGCTGGCCGCTCGCCCTCTCCCCTTGCCGTCGCGGTAGAGTTTGGCAGTGATCTTAATCTGCAGGGATCCCCACTTTGCCCTCTTTCAGCGCAGATCCCGGCCAAAAGGCAACAAAGACGGGATGACCAGCTTCAGGTGCTGTTTGGCAAAGGGGATCCCAACGACGGTGACGGCCAGGATCACAGCCCAGAAGAGGTGGTTGAGCACCAGGGGCCAGCCGAAGAGCAACAGCCAGATCACGTTGAAGATCAGCAGCAGCGGGCTGTTGGCAACTCCACCACTTCTTTGCCGAAGGGGGCAAGCACTGCAAACCCCAGTTTGATGCTCTGCCAGCCAAAAGGAATGCCGATGATGGTCAGGCAAAGGCTTAGCCCCCCCAAGATATAGCCCAGACTGGTCAGCAACCCCCCGAAGATCAGCCAAATGATGTTGCCAATTAAGCTCATGATTCAGAACCTCTAGCGCTGAGCCCGGACTGCAGGGCAGGTTTCCGCTCCCCGCCCCCTGGACAAGCAGACGGGGCGGACCCCTTTTTATTGTTCCCATCGCCAAAGCACGTTCCCTTGAGCCTCGCCCAACTGCAATACTTCGTCAAGGTTTGCAACGCTTTTGGGGAGCTGTGGTAGGATGCCTGCTGTCTGACGAGCCGATCTACTTGCAGCGAGGAGAGCGCCTTGAGCCTGAGAGTTGCTGTTGTTGGGGGTGGCCCAGCCGGAGCCTCTGCCGCCGAAGTTCTAGCCCAAGCCGGAATCGAGACCTTTTTGTTTGAGCGGAAGCTAGACAACGCCAAGCCCTGCGGGGGCGCTATTCCCCTCTGTATGGTCTCAGAGTTCGACCTCCCTGAGGAGATTATCGACCGCAAAGTGCGCAAGATGAAGATGATCTCCCCTTCCAACTACGAGGTGGATATCGCCCTCGAAAAGGAAAATGAGTATATCGGCATGTGCCGCCGCGAGATCCTGGATGCCTTCTTGCGCAACCGCGCTCGCCAAAAAGGGGCGGAGCTGATCCACGGCAAGGTGATGCATCTGGAAATCCCCCAAAATGGCCGGGATCCCTACATCCTGCACTACAGCGATTTTTCCGACGGCTCAAATCGGGGAGTACCCCGTTCGCTGGCGGTGGATCTGGTGATCGGGGCAGATGGCTTTCACTCCAAGGTGGCAGAAGCCATCGGTGCCGGCGACTACAACTATGCTCTGGCCTTTCAGGAGCGGATTCGGCTCCCGGACGACAAAATGGCCTACTACGAGGAGCGGGCAGAGATGTACGTGGGGGACGATGTTTCTCCGGACTTCTATGCCTGGGTGTTCCCCAAGTGCGACCACGTGGCGGTGGGCACCGGCACCATGAAGGCCAACCAAGCCCAGATCCAAAAGTTGCAGGCCGGGATCCGCGCCCGCGCTGCCGAGCGGATTCGGGGCGGCCAGGTGATCAAGGTGGAAGCCCATCCGATCCCAGAGCATCCGCGTCCGCGCCGTGTGGTGGGTCGGGCAGCCCTGGTGGGAGATGCGGCAGGCTATGTAACCAAGTCCAGCGGCGAGGGGATCTATTTTGCCGCCAAGTCGGGCCGCATGTGCGCCGAGACCATCGTCGAGACCTCCGAGGGCGGGAAGCGCATCCCCAGCGAAGAAGATCTCAAGCTGTACCTCAAGCGCTGGGATCGCCAATACGGCCTAACCTACAAGGTTTTGGACATTTTGCAACGGGTGTTCTACCGTTCCAACGCCACCCGCGAGGCCTTTGTGGAGATGTGCGCTGACCGGGATGTGCAGCGGATGACCTTTGACAGCTACCTCTACAAGACGGTGGTGCCCATGAACCCTTGGGTGCAGTTCAAGATCACGGTTAAGACTCTAGGCAGCCTGCTGCGAGGGAACGCCCTGGCACCTTAGGGATCCCTACTGCCACTGGAAGGTGACGGTGACCCGATCCCAATTGGCATCGGTTTTCAGAACCCTAGCAGAGGCGCGTTGTCCCGGCGGCACGTCGCTGGGTTCAAACGCGACCACCCGCGTCTCCACCACCTCCTCTCCCCGGTAGAACGTGAAGCGAGCACGAGCGTTGAGGACGGTGCGGGTGCTGCGGTTGATCGCCTCTACGCTCAGGCGGCTGCCAGCCCCCACCCGTTCTTCCTGAATCGAGCCCACGATCACGAAATCTCCCGGGTTGGGTGCAGATTCGGCGGCAGCAGTCGGCGTTGGGCTGGCCGTCGGTGGGGCCGTCTCGGCCTGGCCGGGATCGGGCTGCTTCAAGAGCGCCAAGACGCGGGCCAGCTCCTGCTGAAAGAAGACAAAGGCTTCCCGCGATTGGTTGGCCACCTGGGCCAAGATCAGCCGATCCGAGTCTTCCAGGGGGATCTCCAGGAGGGGGGCCGGCCCTTTGAGGGCGACCCGAATGCTGGCGACTTCTTGGTTGATGAATTTATCCAAGTAGGGAAAGATGTTGAGAATGCAGTCTTGAAAGGATCCCATTGGCATAACGCGATTGTTCGTCAGCACTAAGTCGGCTCGCTCACAGCTAGTTCGATCCTCCATATCGATTTCCAGCGGCACCCGAAAAGATCCCAGGCTGGTGTTGGTGATGGTGACGTTAATGCCGTCCACTTCCTGCCGCCAGCCGTGGATGATCTCCAGGCTAGGGCTGGTCACTTCCTCGGTGAAATACTCTCCGGCCCAGGCGGGGGATCCCCATAAAGCTAGGGCCGAGAGCAATCCAGGGAGATAGTAAGTCCGTCTCCAATTCACCTCAACTTTCCCTCCTTGAACTCGCAGATGTCGGGGTAGAGCCAAACCGCACCCAGATGTTGCCTGCTGCCCCGAGATGGCAATAGCCTAGCCCCAGGGCTAGCACAAACCAAGAGGAGACAGCGTTGGTTTAACGGCTTTCAACCTTCTCCTTACTCGGCTCGGCAGCCGAGCGCCCATCTTCTGAGAAACTCGCGGTTGTCTCTGCAGCAGCTCCCCAGAGACCCTACTTGGACGCTCCTGCCGCTGCCGTTTTCCGACTTGTCAGGTGAGGGATCCCGTGTGCGATAGGATCAAAAGGTGCCAAAATCCTGAAAGCCTCGGATCGAGTGCGCCCGTGTTCCTCACCCTTTCAGCAGTATGGCCAGATCTCCAGCTTTGTGGCTCAGTCGCCTCGCTGTTCTGCGAGGGCTGATCTTTATCTTGGCGGTGGTGGTTGCTCTCGTCTACTTGGGCTTCAGCCGCGAAGTTCGTCTTGGCCTTGACCTCAAAGGGGGGACGCAGCTCACCCTGCAGGCTTTGCCCACGGAAGAGGTGCCTGAGATTACCTCTGAGGTGATGCAGGGGGTAGAGGCGGTGATCCAGCAGCGGATCAACGGCCTGGGGGTGGCCGAGCCTCTGGTGCAGATCAGCGGCCAAGATCGCCTGTTCGTGCAGCTGCCGGGGGTGGCAGATCCCGATCGGGCCATTGCTCTTTTGGGCGATACGGCCCGGTTGGAGTTTCGCAAGGGCCTGGTGCCGGTCAGTGCCCTGCCCCGCAACGAGCGGGGAGAGATAACGGCGGGGGAGGATCCCGACGCCCTGTTTGAACGGGTCGGCCTCACCGGCGATCTGCTGCGCAACGCCTATCCCCAAGCCCCCCGCCGCGGATCCCAGACTTGGGAAGTGTTGCTGGAGTTTAAGCCGGCAGGGGCAGAGAAGTTTACTCAGCTCACCCGCGAGTTGGCCGGAACAGGGCGCCCGATTGGCATTTTTCTGGACGACGTGCTGATCAGCGCGCCAATTGTGGGGCCGGAGTTTGCCCGCACCGGCATTACCGGCGGGACGGCGGTGATCACGGGCAATTTCACAGTGGAAACCGCCACCGATCTGGCGGTGAAGCTCAAGGCGGGGGCGCTTCCCGTTCCCATTCGCGTCATTGAAAACCGCACCGTCGGGGCCACGTTGGGGGAAGAGAGCGTGCGCCGCAGCCTCTATGCTGGCATTGCCGGCCTGGTGCTGGTTTTCGTCTTCATGGTGGTCTACTACCGCCTGCCGGGGCTTGTTGCCGATATCGCCCTCCTCATCTACGCCCTCTGTACGTTTGCTCTGTTCCAACTGCTGGGGGTGACCATGACCCTGCCCGGGATCGCCGGCTTCATCCTCAGCATCGGCATGGCGGTGGATGCCAATGTGCTGATTTTCGAGCGCATCAAAGAGGAGCTGCGGGCCGGCAAGTCCATCTACAAGTCCATCTCGGAAGGGTTTAACCGCGCCTTCAGCAGCATCCTCGACAGCAATGTCACCACCCTTTTGGTCTGTGGCGTACTTTTCTGGCTGGGGATGGGGCTGGTGAAAGGCTTTGCGGTAACCCTGGCCATTGGCATTTTGGTGAGCTTTTTCACGGCCATCACCTGCACCCGCACGCTGCTTTTGGCGGCAATGGGGATCCCCGCCCTGCGCAAACCTGAGTTTTACGGCGTTCGCATGGAGGCGGCTCAATCATGACAGCTCAAGAGCTATCCCCCACCGATCCGGCGGTGGGATCCCGGCGGTCGCTTGACTACCGCTTCGACATCGTGGGTCGCAGCAGGCTGTGGTTTAGCTTGTCTCTGGCAGTGTTGCTGGTGGGGCTGGTCAGCATGGCTTTTTCCCTGGCCTCTCTGGGAACCCCCCTGCGGCTGGGGCTGGATTTTGCCGGCGGCACCTTGTTGGATCTGCGTTTTGAGCAGCCTGTCACCACCGACGAGCTGCGGCGGGCTCTGCAGGAACATGACCTGGGAACCAGCATCATCCAACTGGACACCCAGACGGGCCAAGAAGCCCTGATCCGCATGCCCCCTTTGACGGAGCAGGAGCGCCTGGCGGTAGAAGCCACGCTGCGGCAACAGATAGGCCCTTTTGAGCGCAAGCTGGTGGAGACGGTAGGCCCGACGGTGGGGCGTCTGCTCTTGCGCTCCGGCCTTGTGGCGGTGCTCATCTCCTTTGGGCTCATTGTGGTGTATCTGGCCCTGCGCTTCCAGTGGGATTACGCAGTGTTTGCCATTGTGGCCTTGCTGCACGATGTGGTGCTGACAACAGGTCTGTTTGCCCTTTTGGGCCTGACGGTGGGCATGGAGGTGGACAGCCTGTTTTTGGTGGCGCTGCTAACCATCATTGGCTTTTCCGTCAACGACACAGTGGTTATCTACGACCGCATCCGGGAAAATCTGCGTCTGGTCAGCCGCAAGGTCAGCTTTGCCGAGGTGGTGAACCTGTCGTTGAACCAGACTTTTGCCCGCTCTTTGAACACCACCCTGACGACGATGCTGCCCCTGGTGGCCATTGCCATTTTTGGGGGAGCCACCCTGAAGGGGTTTGCCATTGCTTTGCTCATCGGCTTCAGCTTGGGGGTTTATTCCAGCATCTTCATCGCCAGCCCCCTGCTGGTGTGGTGGCGGCAGCGGCGCTATGGCGCCAACAGGGATCCCAATCCCCTGCCTTCCGGCGCAGAGGGGTAGGATCTTCCCTAGCCCAGGGGTAAAGCGGCGGCAACGGCCTACCAGTGCAGTCGCTGGCCGTAGGCAACCAGGTAGCGCTGCAAATCGGCCATTTTGCCCTGGGGCACGATCTGGGCTGGGGTCAAGCCGGGATCCTGGCTGCGGAGCCAAGCCACGGTCAGCCCCGCTGCCGAGCCAATGGTCCACTCGCCGTAATGGGTGCGGGTGGCGGCGTTGACAATGTGGCTGGCGGCGATCCCCTTGCCGCCGATGAGCAGGTTATCCACCTTCTGGGGGATCAGGGCCTCTAGGGGGATGACGATGGGGCGGACGGAAAACTCGTTGACCGGCGCCGAGCTGGCCGACAGGGAAGGCTCCCAGTTGCGGTAGCGACAGCCGTGCATGTCGATGGCGTAGTGGGTGATCCCAACTGCTGTGGGGCTAAAGTCCCGTCCCCCGCTGGCGCCGACGCGAATATCCTGCTCCAGCATCAGGAATTCCGCCTGGCCGTAGGCGGCCCGCCCCAGGATACGCCGCCCCTCCCGGATGTAGGGGTAGAGGCTGAGGCCGGAGCGGGTGCCCAGCAAAGACTCTTCGCCAAACAGCAAGGAGAGGGGATAGCCGGCGCGGGACTGGGTTTCCATCAGCCATTCGGCAAACAGCAGGGCGTGGTTCTCCCCATCTTTGATGGCCGAGACATCCAGCCCCCCCAGCCAGTTGTGGCGCTGCCCTGAGGCCAGCAGCCGCTCTTCCGTTAGGATTAGGGGTGGGTTCATGATCCCCCAGTCGTTGCCGCGGTTCCAGTTCACCAGGGTGAGATCGCCGGGAAGCGGGGTGCCGTAAAAGGGATCCGTGCGGCCTTTGCTGACGATGCGGCGGTAGTTGAAAAAGCTCTGGCCGCTGAAGGTGGGAAACCCCTCCAGGTCGAACTGGCGGCGGTGCTCGGCGCGGGAGTAGCCCGGCTGCAACTGGGCCAGCTCGGCGCGGGAGCGCCCGCCGTCGTCGTGGATGGCCAGCACGAAGGGAAAAGTGAAAGCCTGGGTGCACTCCGGGTTGCTGGCCGGGGCGGCGTTGGGCTCCCCGGTTAGATCTCGCCCTTCTGAGCCCAGCCGGTAGGGGATCCCGGCCCAGCCCACCAGCTCGCCGGTGTCGGTGGCGTCGATCACGAACAAGGGGCGGCCCGGCGGCGCCTGCAGCCGCAGCACCCGCTTGGCAAAGACTTCCGTCTCCTGCCAGCTATACCAGCTCACCAATTCCCGCCACAGCCGCCCCGGCGGCACAAAATCGGGATCCCGCGGCTGCCGCTGCACCGCGTAGATGCTCTCGAGGCGGGAGCCGTCGGCGCTGAAGGTGGCCCCCTTAAAAGCGGTCTGGGTGGCCCAGCGACTGTGGGAGGCGCTGCGGGCGGCCTGTTGCAGCCAGGTTTCCACCGCCTGCAAACCAGCCTGGGGCGGAAAACACAGCCCCCCTACCCAGCAACTGTTGATTTCGGAGACACGGGTTCCCGGCGGGATCCCTGTCCAGGCGGGCAGATGCACCGGCTGGCTTTCGATGAGGGCCTTAAACTCCAGCCAGTGGCGGGAAAAATTGCCCCGCTGCCGCATGGGGAGCGACTCGTCGATGGCTGATACCCCCTGGGAGGTGATCTGGCCCCCCAGCCAAGGGGTGAGCTCGATGAGACAGGTTTGCACGCCCCCCCGCATGGCCTGGCCTGCCGCCGCCACGCCCCCCAGGGATCCGCCCACCACCACCAGCTCGCACTCCCAGATCTCGTCCGGCTGGGGCAGGGGATCCAGCAGCGGCCAGCCGTGGGCCGTAAAACGGGGCACCTCCGGCTCTGGAGCGGCGACGGGCGATCCCCCTTCCGGCTGGGAGAGGGCGGCAAACCCCATCCCCGCCACAAAGCCCAGCAGCGACAGGATCCCCAGCCCCAGAGCTTGTTTGCGCCTGAGTTGCTGCCGCGCCGCTGGGATCCCCTTACCGGCCGTCTTCACCTTAGTTTTGCCTCACACCCCAAGCTTTCTTCCGCAATGCTAGCGGGAGAACCCCTCTTGAGAATAGCTGATGAATAAGGCCCCCTTGAATGGCTGCGGGTGGCTCCGGATCCCCCAGATGGAAGTGCCGGACAAGGGGATCCAAGCAGGTGAAATCGGGCATAGGCAACCGTTGAGCCCTGGATGGCAAGGGCTGGGTCGTTGCCTGGCGTTGGATTGGGCTTTTGTTGGTATCCTACGCGATAGCCGGTCTGATACATTTACGCTGAACACTGCTGAACATCACTGTTCAACTATGCAGCGATAGCATTCTGCTTGTTTCCATTCGCGTTAGCGGGACGGAGTCCAAACAGAATGGCGGTATCCCGCAAAGCTTTGAGTAGAATACCCAAAGCGCAGTTTCCGTGTCGTCTTACTACCAATTTTCTGCTTTGCTTTGGCTACCATGTTGGCAGACTCGAAAGTAAACAGAAAGATCAACTGGTAGTAATCCGTACTGAACATATTATACATCATTTTCAGTATAGTTGAGCTTATTATTGACTAGAGTCATGCTCCGACTGCTGCTCCATGCTGACCTTGCAAACTGTGGCCGACCTGCTGCAAGCCCCTTTGCAGGGAGATCCCCACCTCTTGGGGTTGCCGGTTCAGGCCCTCTGCACCGACAGCCGCCGGTTGCAGCCAGGATCCGTTTTTGTGGCGCTGCGGGGAGAACGCTTCGACGGGCACGATTTTATTCCGCAAGCCCTGAGCAAGGGGGCCGTTGCTGTCATCAGCCAGCGGCCGGTGGAGAGTCCCCACTTCCAGGTTCCCGATACCTTGACTGCCTATCAGCGCATTGCCAGAGCCTGGCGGGAGCAATTTTCCATCCCGGTAGTGGCCATCACCGGCTCAGCAGGCAAAACCACCACCAAGGAAATGCTGGCGGCTGCTCTTTCGCGCTACGGCAGCGTTCTCAAAAGCGAGGCCAACCACAACAACGACATTGGGGTGGCGCAAACGCTGCTGCGGCTACAACCAGAACACCAGTTTGCCGTTCTGGAGATGGCCATGCGCGGCCCTGGTGAGATTCGCCGCCTTGCACAGATGGCTCGCCCCACCCATGCCTTGATTACCCACATCGGCACCGCCCACATCGGCAGGCTGGGATCCCGCGAGGCCATTGCTGCTGCCAAGTGTGAGCTGCTGCAGGAGTTGGGGCAGGGGATAGCTGTGCTCAATGGTGAGGATCCCTTGCTGTTGGCCACTGCCGCCAGCCTGTGGTCGGGAAAAACCCTCACCTATGGCCTCGCCCAAGGGGACTTGCGAGGAGAATGGGATCCCCAAGCCCAAACCGTAACCGTGGAGGGCTTGACCTTGCCGGTGCCCCTGCCAGGAAGGCATCACGCCCTTAACTGGATGGGGGTGCTGGCGGCTGTGCGCAGCTTGGGTCTGAATTGGGAGCGCCTGCAAGAGCCCCTTGACCTACCGCTGCCTCTGGAGGGGCGCAATCGCCATCTCAAGCTGGCTGGGGACGTGGAGATTTGGGATGAGACCTACAACGCCTCGCCGGAAGCGATGATCGCGGCTTTGCACCTGCTGGCTCAGACTGCGGGAAAACGGCGCTGGGCCATCCTCGGCCCAATGCGGGAACTGGGAGAGCATGCCCCACAGCTCTACGCAGAGGTGGGTCGGGCGGCTGCCTCCTTGAGACTGGAGCGGGTCTGGCTTTTGGATCCCGACGGGGAGATGCAGCCACTGGTTGACGAAAAGCCAGCCGCCGAGGTTGAACGCTTTGAGGAAGCTTCTGCCTTAGTGGAGGGTTTGCAGCAGCAGGTGCGGGCAGGGGATCGACTGCTGTTTAAGGCGGCGCGAGCCGTCGAGCTGGAGCGGGTGCTGCACCGCTTTTTGCAGGCTTGGCAGGGATAAGCTAAGCTAAAGGACAGTCGATAAGTGGCGCCCTATCGAGGCCATCGACCCGAAGCTTGCCCACACCTTCTTCACAGCTGCACTTCTTCTGGACAGCATGTACCACAACCCTTCTCTGCGGGAAGAACCTCGCGATCAGCCTCCAGTAGTGCTGCCCCTGCCCGGTAGCATTTCTATCCTCGACTGGTTGCGCCAGGAAGGCCGGCTGATCGAGCAGCCTCTTGAAGTCCCTGAAGCTGTTTTGGAAGAAGACATCGACGACATCGACGATTTGATCGGGGACGACTACGACGAAGACTTCGAGGCGGAAGAAGAGTAGGCATGCCTGCTGAGATCGCCAACTCGTTTACCCCTCTGCCCAGCACCGCAGAGGTGCCCACTTTGGCGATGCCAATGGAACGCTAACTTGAACAAACAATGTAAACAAACGTAACGATCCCTCAGCCTCAAGGGATCCTCATCGGGCGTGTTTTGGATGGTTCACCGCCATCCCGCGATGATTGTTGCAAATCTAACCTCAGCGGAGAGTAGCCTTGTAAGCCTTGTCAAAAAGGTATTTTGGGGTAGTAGAAATATCTTTTTCGGGGACTTTTTGCGATTTTGAGGAACCCGAGCTCTATCCCGTCCGTCACATAGAAATGTGAACCTACTCTTCACGGAGGGTTACATTGCATGATTCGCAATCTCTTCGCTCTCTCCTTGGCTGTTGCCTCGGCCACCACGTTGGTTGCAGCCCCTGCGGTCATTGCCGGCAGCCACGGCGCGACTTCTGAAAGCGTGAAAACCGCTGCCCCTGCCAGCAAAACCATAGTAGATGTTGCTGCCGAGGCCGGCTCTTTCACCACCTTGATCCAAGCCTTGGAAGCTGCCGACTTGGTGAAGGTGCTCTCCGGGGAAGGCCCCTTCACCGTTTTCGCTCCCACCGATGAAGCTTTTGCGGCGCTGCCGCAAGGCACTCTAGAGGAGCTGCTGCAGCCGGAAAACCGCGAGAAATTGACCCGGATTCTCACCTACCATGTGGTGCCCGGCAAAGTCCTCTCCACGGAGTCAAGGTCAACGATGCCAAAGTGACGCAAGCAGACATTGAGGCCTCTAACGGCGTCATCCACGTCATCGACAAGGTGATCCTGCCCCCGCAAAGCTAACTTGTCGGTGCTAAGGCTCTAGATCCCAGGGGGGTCTAGTCCGGCCCCTGCCCTCAGGGGTGGGGGCTTTGCGTTGCAACCCAGCCCGGCGACCCTGGCCTTGAGCTCTACAGGTCGATGCCGACGCTGGAAGTGTAGATCGCCTCCACCGACACGCCGGACACCCGCTGCGGACGCACGATCATGTACTCGTTGTCCATTTGCTTGGGCAATGTGATGAACTCGTCCCCACCCACCATCAGTTGGTTGATCAGCTCTGTGTATTCTCTAGCTTCCTTGACCCGTACCTGCATGGTTTGTCCACCTTCGAGCATGATGTGGACAAGGTATCCATCGGGTTTTCTGGCCATGGGTGCTCCTATTGGGTGCAGCGAAGGTCGATAAGGGGCGTTCTCATGAACATTATTCCCCCATCGGAGAGGCCTGGCCAACCCTTGCCCCCGCCAGGAAATCTGGAGTTGCGGCGCGACCAACCGACTTGAGGCAGTTTCCCGGGCGCCTCCCCGGCCCACAGCTCCCCTCCCAAAAAGAGAGGAAAGGCGAAGGAAGGCCAAAGCAAGTGGTTCCCCTGCGATTGGGGATGGCTATAGATTACTAGGATGTGCCTATTTTGGGCTTCCTACCCAACTTGCTCGATCTCCCCGCTGGCTGGGATAGCTGGAGTGACTGGCGCAAACTCCCTTCAACGGCTGGACTGGCGCAACCTCAACACCCTCTGGGGATCCGTTTTGGCCGAGACCTTGAGCCGGCTGGGTTGTCGGGTGGCCGTGGTCTGTCCAGGATCCCGTTCTGCCCCCCTCACCTATGCCTTAGCCCAGCACCCTGAGATCGAGGCCATTCCGGTGCTGGATGAGCGGTCGGCGGCCTTTTTTGCCCTCGGCTTGGCCCAGCAAACTCGGCAGCCCATCCCTCTGGTGTGTACTTCCGGCAGCGCCGGCGCCCATTTTTTCCCTGCTCTCATCGAGGCGGCAGAAAGTGGTTGGCCCCTTTTGGTGTTGACGGCGGATCGGCCGCCGGAGCTGCGCCACTGCCGCGCCGGGCAGACCATTGACCAGGTGAAGCTCTACGGCCACTACCCCAACTGGCAGGCGGAGCTGGCCCTGCCCAGCGCCGACCTGGAAGCTCTGGCCTACCTGCGCCAAATGATCATCCACGCCTGGGAGCGTGCTCTCTACCCTTTCCCGGGTCCGGTGCATCTCAACGTGCCTTTGCGGGATCCCCTAGCTCCCGTTGCCGATGGCAGCACGGCGCCGCTGGTTCATTTGCAGGAAGATCCGGAGTTTGAGAAGACCTTTTTCCGCGGGGTTATCTCCCCATCTGGCCTGGTCACCCCGGCTGGCGGTTCTGCATTCGCGTCAACAGCTTCCTTTTGGCGGGAGTGGTGCAGCTGTGAGCGGGGGGTGATCTTGGCAGGGCCGGCCCAACCGGCAGACCCCCAGCGTTATGCAGAGGCGGTGGCCCGCTTGGCGCTGGCCCTGGGCTGGCCGGTGTTGGCGGAGGGACTCTCCCCTTTGCGCAACTACGCTTCCCTCAACCCCTACCTCATCACCACCTACGATTTTCTCCTCCAGGGAGAGCAGCCCCATCTTTGGCCAGAGCAGGTGATCCAACTGGGACCCTTGCCCACCAGCAAGGCCCTGCGGCAAGCCCTGGCCCAAGCCCGACCCCGCACCTGGCTGCTCGATCCCCGGGCCCAGAACGCCGATCCCCTCCACAACCCCACCACCCACTTGCCCTTTGTCGTGGAGGAGGTGGCGGCAGGGATCCCGGCAGGCAAGGCCAAAGCAACCGCTTTTCTACAAACCTGGCTGCGGGCGGAAGCCAAAGCTCGGGCTGAGCTGGATCGGCTGCTGGCTGACCTGCCGGAGTGGTTTGAGGGCAAGCTTGCCTGGTGGCTGGCCCACCACCTGCCGCCGGAGACGCCGCTATTTATTGCCAACAGCACGCCGGTGCGGGATGTGGAGTGGTTTTGGCCACCCAACGACCGCCATATCCGGCCTTATTTTAACCGCGGCACCAACGGCATCGACGGCATCCTCTCGACCGCCTTTGGGGTGGCCCATCGCCAGCGCCCGACGGTGGTGCTGACCGGGGATCTGGCCTTTTTGCACGACTGCGGTGGCCTGCGTCTTGCCCAATGCCTTCAGGGATCCCTGACGATTCTTCTCATCAACAACCAGGGGGGCGGCATCTTCGAGCTGCTGCCCATTGCCGAGGCGGGCCCACCCTTTGAGCCCTACTTTGCGACTCCCCAGGCGGTGGATTTTGCCCTCCTCTGCCAGGCCCATGGCATCCCCCACCGGCGGATAGAGACCTGGGAAGAGCTGGCCCAGGCTTTGGATCCCTTGCCCGCCCAAGGGGTGCGGGTGTTGGAGATCCTTACGGATCGGCGGGCGGACGCGCGGCGACGGCAGGAGTGGTTCCGGCGCTGGTCTGAGCTGCCATCCACGCCGTAACCCGCTTCCAGATCTGTTCGGGCAGATCCTCGGCCTCGCAGTCCAGCCACTGGATCCCTGGCATGGCCCGAAACCAGGTCATCTGCCGCTTGGCAAACTGGCGGGTGCGCCGCACAATCAGAGGCTGCAGCTCGGCTGCCGGGATCCGCCCTTCCAGGTAAGCGCCGATCTCCGCATAGCCCAAGGTCTGCAAGAGGGGCAGGTCTGGGCCGTAGCGCTGCCGCAGCGTTTTTACCTCCTCAATCCAGCCTGCCGCCAGCATTTCTGCTGTGCGCCGGGCAATGCGTTGTTCCAGACGGGGCATTGGGCAGTGCAACCCCAAGAGCAAAATGGGGTAGTCAGGAGGATGGGCCTGCCGCAGGTAGGAAGCCGGCTTCCCAGTGGTGTAGATGATCTCCAAAGCCCGCAGGGTGCGCACTTCATCATGAGGGTGAATCTGCCCCGCTGCCACAGGATCCAACTGCTGCAGCCAGGCGTAGCGGATCTCGGGCGGCCACGTCTCCAGTTGAGCGCGCAACTGAGGCTGGGGGGGAACTGCCGGGATCCCTAAGCCTGCCGTGATCGACTGAATGTAGAGCCCTGTGCCCCCCACCAGAATAGGAGTCTGTCCCTGCCGATGGGCTGCGGCAATGCGCGCCTGGGCCGCCTGCTGAAACTCGGCCACTGTATAGGTGTGGCGGGGATCCACAAAGTCAATCAACTCGTGGGGCCAGAGGGCCCGCTCGGCGGGAGTGGGCTTGGCAGTGCCGATGTCGAACTCCCGGTACACCTGACGAGAGTCGGCGTTCAACAGGGGGGATCCCAGCCGCTGGGCCAACAGCAGCGCCTGGCGCGACTTGCCGGTGGCCGTGGGGCCAGCGATGACGACAAGCCCCGGCCTTGCAGTCGAGGAGGGGGAGGGAGGTTCTCGACAGTCGCGCCCATTTGGAGACCGGTTTTGATCCATCCGCCGGCAAGAAAGTTCACCCAGGGCAGCAGATTAAAATTTTCAAAGAACCTTAGCGCTGTGGCTAGAATAGAACATCCATAGTCTCTATCGTCTTCCCAGCTCTTCGAATTTCCCCGTGATCTCATCTTATGTCCCTGCTTCCGTTGCCATGTGGGGCGGGGCACGGCCTCGGTTTAAACTGCCCCTTGTCAAACTGCTTTTCCTGTTGCTGCGGGCCTCGGCACGGCTAGGTCTGGCCGGCCTTGGCAGAGCCCTCGGAGCAGGAATCCTGGCGGCGTTGCTGGCGTGGGAACCGCGCCCTGCCTTGGCAGAGGTTTTGGTGCTCAAGCAGGGAGAAGTGCGAACTTTGCCCCTATTGCAAACAAGTGCCCGGCTGCCCCTGCAGATGGAAATGCTCTATTTGGGCATGGTGGAGGAGCGCTTCTTGAGCTACGCCCGCGCCAACAATTGGGAGACTATTTCCAGCGACCGGGAGGATCCCCGCTGGAGCCGCTGGCAACTGCGCCCGGGCGGTGAGGCCCTTTACCTGCCGGATGCCCCTTCGTCGCGGGATCCCTTAGAGCCCCCCCTCTATGCCCGTGGGTTTTATGTGGAGGCCTACTTCATGGGCGGGCGGCTGGCGGGGATGCACCTAATTGACAATCCAGAAGAGCCGGGCTTCAATTTAAGGCAACTGCAAAGGCTTGTTCGCGCCTGGTTCCCCGATAATCGCCTGATGGTGTACTACCAGGTGCTGCCGGAGGATCCGGACCAGCAGGTGCTGGGCGCCTACTGGGGCACTGTCCCTCCCCCTTACCTTGCCACCATTCAGCGCAACAGCCGCCTGCCCTTCTGCCAGACCTTTTTCAGCCCCACTTCGCCCCAGCCCATCACGCCTCCTTCCACACCTCCCCATTGCCTAGTCCAGGCCGCCGGTGAGGACGGTACCGTGCCTTTGGCTGCCCAGAAGAAGACCAACGCTCTGCGCTAGAATTTCGAGCCCATCCTCCCACCAGAAGGGATCCCTGCCGCTGAGCCGTGGCCCTTCCCAATGGGCTGAGGGTGAGGAGCGCCAGGCCTTCTCCCCTCTCTTTTGCGCCTTGGCCTGAGAGGAGTCCAAGGGCAGGGTTTTCCCAGATCAGCTCAAATCAAACCGTTACCAGCTCGGGGCGGCGGCTGTGGCGAATGGCACGAATGGCTTCCCCGTAGTCCTTGGCCTTGAACACGGCTGAGCCAGCCACGATGGCGTTGGCCCCCGCCTCGATCACCTGCCAGGCGTTGCTGGCCTTGATGCCGCCATCTACTTCAATCCAGGGATCCAAGCCGCGCTCGTCGCACAGGGCTCGCAACTGGCGAATCTTGGGCACCACCGCCGGGATGAAGCTCTGCCCGCCAAAGCCAGGGTTGACACTCATGATCAACACCAGATCCACCAGATCCAGCACGTACTGGATCAGCTCCAGGGGGCTGGCGGGGTTGAGCACCACGCCTGCTTGCTTGCCCAGATCCTTGATTTGGCCGAGGGTGCGGTGCAGGTGAATGGTGGAGCTGGACTCGGCGTGAACGGAGATGATATCGGCCCCCGCCTTGGCAAAGTCGGCCACATACTTCTCCGGCTCCACGATCATCAGGTGCACGTCCAGGGGCTTGGCCGTAACCGGGCGCAGGGCTTCTACCACCAGCGGGCCGATGGTGATGTTGGGCACAAAGCGGCCATCCATCACATCCACGTGGATCCAGTCGGCCCCTGCCTCGTCCACCGCCCGCACTTCTTCCCCCAAGCGGCTAAAATCGGCTGAAAGGATGGAGGGGGCGACGACGATCGGCTTTTGCCCAGAAGCTGCTGACGGCTGAGTCATGGTGAGTATCCAAGTTGTAAACCGCAAAATAGGGGAGCTCGCTCCTCTATGGTACGGAGTTTGATCCCCTTTGCAAACTGCCTCTTGGCTCGGAGCCTAGGGTTGCAGGGGAGAGGTGGAGCCAGCACTGGCCTCGACCCACCGCCATCCCCGGAAAACTTAGGCCAGATGTCCCCAGAGATCCGGTGGCTGCGCGTTGCTCTGAGGCTCTGGAGCAGCCTGCTCTGATGGAGCCGGGTTCACCTCTTCTTCCAGCCGCAGGGCCAGCTGCTGCAACTGCATATAGATGCTGTTGACAGCCAGCATGGCCAAGACGGTGCCGAAAAACTTGGTGCGGGATCCCATAGACCAACTCCTGGGTAAGAACCAAGATAGGACAAAGGTACGTTCCTCGCCGCTGCCCTAGCTCCAACTTAGCGCACAGGCGGAGCAGGCTCTTGGAGAAAATATGGTTTCCCTCGACAGATGCAAGAACTTTCCCGGAGCAATGTCATGACCGCCTCCCCAAAGCCCGCCTACCAGCACCTGCACACCGCCCTTTGGGTCAGCGATCTGGCCAGGGCCGAGCATTTCTACGGCACGGTGCTCGGGATCCCCAAGGCAGAACGGTTTCCCTTTGACTTTCCCGGCGCCTGGTACCAGGTGGGGTCTTCGCAGATTCACTTGATCGTCACTGAGGAGCCGCTTGACCAGGGGCAGCAAGCCAGTCGTGGCAGCAGGGCGAAGTGGGGGCGCCTTCCCCACGTGGCGCTGGGAGTGGAAGATCTGGAGGCGGTGAAAGCCCGCCTGCTGCAGGCAGGCTATGAGGTGCAGCCCAGCGCTTCCGGGCGGGCGGCTGTGTTTGTCCGCGATCCGGATGGGAATGTAATCGAGCTAAGCGCCATTGGCGCAACTGAGCCATGAACCCTCTCCCCCCAGCGATACCGCCTGTAACACCAGCGCGGCGTGGCGATAGGGATCCCCGCTGCCAGTTCGACCCGGCCACCGCCCTGGTCAGCGCGGCGCAGATGCAGCGCCTTGAGGAGGAGATCTTCGCTGCCGGCATGCCCGTGGCCGCCCTGATGGAAAAGGTAGGGCTGGCCGCTTTTGCCCAGTTGCGGCAGGATTTCCCCCATGCGCAGCGCATCGGCATCCTCTGCGGGACAGGGCACAACGGCGGCGACGGCTTGGTGGTCGGACGAGAGCTGCGGCTGGCCCAAAAGGGGGTGAAGGTTTGGCTGGGCAAGCCAGATCTCAAACCCCTGACCGCCGAGCACGCCCGCTACCTCAGGGCCCTGGGGGCGGAGTTTGTGGAGCGGGTGGAGGCGTTGGCCGACTGCGACCTGCTCATCGACGCCCTCTTTGGCATTGGCCTAAACCGGCCCCTGGGGGATCCCTGGGCGGAGGCGGTGGAGTGGGCCAACGGCAGCGGCATTCCCATCCTCAGCCTGGACCTGCCCTCCGGCCTCAACGACCAGACAGGCGAGATCTGGGGCTGCTGCATCCGCGCCAGCTACACCTATGCCCTGGGCCTCTGGAAGCGGGGCCTGTGGCAGGAGGCGGCTCTGCCTTGGGTGGGACGTCTGCGCCGCCTCGATTTCGGCATTCCCCCTTGGGCCTGGCCGGAGGTGGAAGTTCCCCAGGTGTTGCTGCACCCCTGGCCCCATTTCCCCCCCGATCCGCCTTTGGATACCCACAAATACCGCCAGGGATCCCTGTTGCTGGTGGCGGGATCGACAACCTATGCCGGGGCGGCGGTGTTGGCCGGGCTGGGATCCCGCGCCAGCGGCGTGGGCATGGTAACCCTGGCGGTGCCGGCAGAATTGAAAGGGCTCGTCCACAGCGCTTTGCCGGAAGTCTTGGTTCACGCCTGGGAAGGGATCCCCTCCCTGCTGGCCGAGAAACCCTTTCAGGCGGTGGCGGTGGGGCCGGGCGTGGGAGAAACCCGCCGTCTGCTGCTGGAGATCCTGCTGCAGGATTGGGCCGGGATCCCTTGGGTGATCGACGCCGATGGCCTCAACGCCTTGGCGGAAATAGGGGTGGAGCGCTTGCCAGAACACAGGATCCAAGCCATCCTCACCCCGCACCTGGGGGAGTTTCGCCGGCTTTTTCCGCACCTCCCGCTTTCAGATCGCATGGAGGCAGCCCAGAGAGCAGCAGCCCAGAGCGGGGCAGTAGTGGTCTTGAAGGGGGCGCGGACGGTCATCGCCTCTCCTACGGGGGAATGCTGGGTCAACCCGGAAAGCACACCGGCTTTGGCCCGCGGCGGCAGCGGCGATGTTCTGACCGGCCTGATCGGCGGCCTGGTGGCGCGCAGAAGGGCTCAACTGGGTCAGTCGATGGGGATCGCGGAGCTGCTCAGTTGCGCCTGTGCGGGGGTGTGGTGGCATGCTCAAGCAGCCATCCATTTGGCGGGGGAACGGGGTCTAACGGGCGTGGATCCGGCCCACCTGGCGGAGCACCTGCCGAAAGCGCTGCGGATTCTGCGGCAACAAAAGCCCACTTAAGGTTGCAAAAACCCCAGGGCCAGCCCCAGGAAAATGAACAGGCCAAAACCAATCCGATAGACAATGAACACCCAGGTGCTGCTGCGCTGCAAAAATCGAATTAGCCAGTCGATGGACCCGTAGGAGAAGACAAAGGCCGAGAGCGTCCCCAGCCCCTGCGACAGCAGCGCCTCTGTCCTGAACTCGGAGACGAACTCCTCTACCCCGGCCAAAAAGAGGGCCGGGATCCCCAGCAAGAAGGAGTAGCGGGCGGCAGCCGAGCGCTGCAAATCGAGCAACAGAGCCGCCGTCAGCGTCACACCAGAGCGGGATACCCCTGGGATCAGGGCCAAAGCCTGGGCCAGCCCCACCCAGAGCCCATCCCCAATGCCCAGGCTGTGCAGATCGCGCCGGCGCTTCCCCACCCGTTCTGCCCAGCCCAAAGCCAGGGCCAAGCCGATGGCGGCGGCGGCAACCACCCACAACTGCCGGGGCGGGGATCCCCAGATGGCCTTGACGGCCCAGCCCGCTATGACAATCGGCAGCGTTCCCACCAGGATCCCCATGAGCAGCCGCCAAGACTCCTCCTGGAAATCTCGCTTCTGCCAAGCCTTCCAGGAGCCGAGGAGCAACTGGCGCAGGTCAGAAGCAAAGTAGATCAACACCGCTCCCAGGCTGCCCAATTGGATCACCGCCGCAAAGGAAGCCCCCGCATCCGGCCAGCCCAGCAAAGCTGGAAACACCCGCAGGTGCGCCGTGCTGCTGATGGGCAGAAATTCCGTGATCCCTTGCACCATGCCCAAGACCAGGGCCTGCCACCAGTTGGGATACCAGATATCGGCCAGCACCAAAGAAAGCCTCTCCCAGTACGCCAGGCTACTGTCTGGAGGGGAGTTTCCCTCACCCCCAACCCCTCTCCCTTAGGGAGAGGGGAGATAGAGATGCCGCAGTACCTCACCAGCCTTGCCCTGTCTCTGAAAAGGGCTACGCCCGAAACCCCCTGTTCAGGGATCCACTCTCAAAACTCTCCCCCGCTCGAAGGGAGCTGCCCTTAGAAAGTGAGCCGCTCCGGATCGTCGATGGTGATGAGCCAGTTGCCCACATTGCGGAAGAGGGGGTTGGGCTCTGTCCCCCGTACCCGCGCCTCTACCCGGTAGATGCCGGCAGCGGAAGGATTGCGCACATTGGAGAGCACCAAGCGGATCTCCTGGCCGGCGGCAATGGGCTGACGGGCCACCACCTCCAAAGAGCGAAACTCCTCGTTCCAGTACACTTCCGCCAGCTCCACCGGCTTGCCCTCCACCTCTAGGCGCACGTTCTCCGGGTCGATGACGGCATCGAAATTTCTATCCCCGTTGATCTGCACCTCTGCCACCGCCACGTTCTGAGGCGGGATCGTCAGGCGATAGCGATCCAACCGACCGCGAATGCCGCGAAAATCCAGCCGGTAGCTGAGGACAGGTACCCCTTCGCTGCCGGTGATCACCAGGCCCGACTGCGCCGCTGCCGAAGGGGACAGCACCCCTACCAACAAGCCTGCCAAAATCAGCCTCGTCCCCAGCCGGGCCAAGCGGAGGCTCCACGAACGCTTCACTGCTCTCAACACCCAAACCTCCCAAAAGACATCAGTGTAGGCACAACTTGCCGCTGACCTAGGGAGCAGCAAGGCCATGAGATTAAATTAAATTGCTATCCATCGTAAGGGGTGGGATCCCTTCTACCGAGAGCGCTCAAGGCCCACGCGGGTGCGGAGATGCGCAGTTTTCCCCGCCCCCAGAACCTTGCAGTCGCAACCCTGATGCTCTGCAACGTCCAGGAGCCTGGGGGATGGGCGTCGAAGGATATCACTTAAAGAAACTAAGTACCCCCACCCCGATCACCATCAGCACCCAGAGCAGGGATCCCACCAAAATCACATTCTTGGCCCGGCTCCAGTCGCTGGCCGAGCTGAAGAGCACCGGCACCGCCACCACCAACAGCAAGCTGTAAAGCACCAACACCAACAAAGCAATTTGGAAAATGAGCATCATGGTCTGGATCCCTCACAAAAGTCTTGTCTTGGATAAAAGCTCCCGACAACACCGGGCTGCCCAACCTGATCCGGCTCGCTGCGCACCGGCGGCAGGGTAGATAGGATAACGCTGTAAACTACCCGGCTCCGACCGCCCCCCCTTCCAGCCCCCCAACCCCCCGTATACGGGGGGCAGGGGGGCGGGGGGATTGAGGGGGGTACGGAGCGGGCTTTTGGTAGCCCTGCAGCTGGCAAGCCAACCACGAACCCCCCTCTTGTCCCCCCGCATGCGGGGGGATGCAGGGGGGCTGGTTTACAGCGACCCCCAAAAGTGCAATCCCGTTGGCACCGTTCAAATCTGCATCCTCTTCCCAACCACAAGCCGGGTTCACACAGCGAAAATGCTTCCCTTCCCGTTGCCCAATCCACAGGCAGGCAGGTCTGCGAGCTGTAGGCCGGCGAAACCACCACAACCTTCACCCCTGCCCGCATCGCCTTGTAGTGCACAAACTGCCGCAACTGGTAGAACGCCCAACTGTTTGCCCGCCGCCGCTCCGTCTTGCTGCGCGGCTGCCGGTTGACCCGCTCCCGGATCCCGGTCAGGTCTTCCAAGGCAATAAAACGGTGAGTGGCCAGTGCCCTAGCAACAATCGACTTGGAGATGCAGTGGTTCACCCAAGTTTGAAAGCGTCTCTCCCGACCAGACAGCCGTTGCAGCAGTTGCTGACACCGACGTCGTGTACTGCGTGTGCCCTTGCTGGCCTTGCGTTGGAGAACCCCTCTCAAACGGGAGTAGTGGTCTCTGACCTGGTTCAACTGCTGTCCATTCCAGTTATCTCCCTCAGAGGTGTGGGCAATATCTCTCCTACCCAAGTCCACACCAATGGCCTTGACGGCGTGCTCCGGCTCCGGCACCTCAGACTCCACGCCAATCTGGATGGAGTAGGAGCCGCCTTGGCGCTTGACCAACGTGGCTGCTTTGGGATTTGAACCCGCTAGCAGGCCGCGCTGGTAGTGACCTATATCCAGTTCAAAGCGTTCCCGTCCCTCAACGGTGGTCAGCGACACCGTCCAGTCCTTCTCACGGAACGAGAAGATGCGGGCATCGTAGGTAACAAAGCCAGACTTGAACGCCTTGACTGGACGGTTTTTCTGCTGGGCAACCTTGCGGGCACCGGCTAACCTTCTGCACACCTGTTGTGCCAGGTTGCTGGATAGTCCGAAGCGGGTACGAATCTCGCGGTAGCAGAGAGATTGGAGCTTGACGGCGTTGACTATCTTCTCTGGTGTGTTCTCATTCACGCAGTTCAGTGCCTTTGCGAAGGCATCCAGGGTCGCATCCAGCTTGGCGGCTTGCGACACAGACACCTTGAGTTTGCAGGAGATAGTCAGGACTTGGGCCATGTCACGATTATACGTCGTCCGCATTCCTCCCGACCCTGACCGGCACGGCCCCCGGCCCCCCAGTCCCCCCGTATACGGGGGGATATAGGGGGGTACAGGGCGGGGCTCCTGCGGTTTCTAGCTGACTATACCAAAACTGGGATCCCTCTTTTGGCCATATCCGTCGGGGCAGCCATGGACGAATGAACTACCCAGATACGGACTGCATTCGGAAAGGGTTGAAGTCGGTTGCCACGTCAAAGTAGTCTTCCTGTTCTTGCTGCTTCAGCCAGCCGGTGATGACATAGGTCAGGGGCGTACAGACCGCCTCAACGGCACACTTGAACACGTAGTTGGAGACAATGAGGCTCATCAGACCGGGAAACACCCCCCAGAAGGCGATGAGAATAAACAGGCCCGTATCCACCGCCTGGCCCACCAGGGTGGAGCTGATGGTGCGTGTCCACAGCCAGCGTCCCCGCGTCCACACCTTCAGGCGGGCCAGCACATAGGCATTGGCAAAGCTGCCGCTCCAGTAGGCAATTAGGCTGGCCAGTACAATGCGCGGGGTAAGGCCGAGAATCTGTTTGTAGGCTTCCTGGTAGGGCCAGTCGGGGGCTGCCGGCAGGGATCCCACGATCATCAAGGTCGCCGACATCAGGGCCGCCGAGATAAATCCCAGCCAGATCACCCGCCGCGAGCGGGCATAGCCGTAGACCTCCGTGAGGATGTCGCCGAAAATGTAGCTGAGGGGAAAAAGGACGGTGCCGCCATCGAACGTAAACGGCCCCAAGAGCACGATCTTGGTGGAGGCGATGTTGGAGATCAGCAGCACAGCCACAAACAGGGCCGTCACCGCATCCAGGTGCCGATAGGCGCGCTCAAAAACCCTCTCAGACATCAGGATCCCCCCAACAGCTTGCGGATGTGCTTTAGCTCCTTGACGATCAAGGCCAAGCCCTGGCTGTGCCGTTCCACCTCGCTGGTGAGCTTACGGATCTGCTCTTCCAGGTTAGCGCTGTGGGATTCCTGACGCTCCAGGCGCTGGTTGAGATCAGAAAGCCGCGTCACCACTTCCCGCTGGATAAGGTTTTCCGTGCCTTGGATAAGCAGCGTCTCGATGGCGGTGAGCTTGTTCAAGAGCAACTGGGTGTTGGTTTCCGATCCCGGCTCTGCTGCCGCCGCAGGGGCTACTTGCAGGGCCTTTTGAATGCGAGCCAGAAGAGCCTCCGCCTCAAACGGCTTTTCAATAAAATCGAAATCGACAAAAGGCTCAGGGACGCGGGCTGTTACCTGCTCTTTCATCCCCGACATGATGATGACAGGGGTATTCTTCAGGCTCTCTTCCTGCCGGATGGCCTGCAATGTGTCATAGCCGTCCATCTTGGGCATGACAAAATCCAGCAAGATCAGGTCGGGGTGATGTTTTTTGGCAGCCTCCAGGCCCGCTAGGCCGTCTTTGGCCTCCAGCACCTGAAACTGGTCAGCCAAGATGCTGGCCACCATCTTGCGGATCATGATGCTATCGTCAATGACCAACACCGTCTTGGCTGTCATGCTCGGGCGCCCCCTTTTCCCAATCTACTCGACCTGCTCAGCCTCTTCCTCCAGCGCATGAAGCATCAGAGGCGTCCTTCCTGGGACACCAATAGAGTACTCTCCCTCTCAGGGAAGTGGAGTGTTTACAGCTCCAATTTCGCCGACTCTCCCAAGGCCCAGAACTTGCCGGTTTCGCATCGCTGCCTTGCTATAATCTAACGTAAACAAACATTAAGCATTCGCACCTTGCAGGGTTATGAGCTTACAGTTGAGCTCCGAGCTGTCGCTGCCGATCCCATCTCCAGTCGGAGAAGCTGCTTACCGCGCTTTTCAGTGGGGCAAAAATCTCTTTGGCTTTGCCCACAAGGCTCTCTCCACCCAGGCTTTGGAGCTGATGCTCTCTGTGCTCAGGGAGCTGCAAAGTTTTTCCTCTGGGAAGCCCCTACCGCCGCGGGAGCGGGTGAAGGTCAGCCCAGCTACTTTGCAAGAGTTGCGGGCTCGTTACGAACGGCTGCTACAGGTCGATTGGCAAGACGCTGAGGCAGGTTACTACCCTCACGCCCTTCTTTTCGATAACCCCTGGCTGGACTTTGCCCGCTACTACCCGCAGGTATGGCTGGATCTGCCGCAGATCACTCAGCGGGTACACAGCCGGCGCTACCAAGAGTTTTCTCCAGACATCTCCACCGAGGGCTATCCAAAATACTACCTGCAAAATTTTCATTACCAAACCAACGGTTACCTGAGCGACAGCTCGGCTGAGCTCTACGACCTGCAGGTGGAACTGCTGTTTGGTGGCGCGGCAGATGCGATGCGGCGACGGGTGATCCGCCTGCTCAAGGATGGTCTCGATCCTGCTCTATCCGACCCCCACATCCTCGACGTAGCTTGTGGCACCGGGCGCACGCTGCGCCTGCTGCGGGGATCCCTGCCCAAAGCGGCGTTGTACGGCCTGGATCTTTCCCCTGCCTATCTGCGCAAGGCCAACCGGCTGTTGCAGGAGTTGCCCGGGGAGCTGCCCCAGCTCATCCGCGCCAATGCCGAGGCCATGCCCTACGCCGACGCCACCTTTGATGCGGTTGTCAGCGTGTTTCTCTTCCACGAGCTGCCCGGCCCGGCCCGCCAAAATGTCATCAACGAGATGAGCCGGGTGGTGAAGCCGGGGGGCGCCATTGTCATCTGCGACTCGGTGCAACTGCTGGACTCGCCCGAGCTGGAGGAGACGATGGAAGCTTTTGTGCAAACCTTCCACGAACCCTACTACCGGGACTACATCCGCGACGACCTGGGGGTGCGCCTGCAGCAGGCAGGCTGTGAGGTGTTGCGCCGAGAAACCCACTACGTCAGCACTTATATCTTGGCCCGTAAGAGTTGAGCGCCCTTGCCAAAAGCTTAAGAGGGTAAGGAGATTCGCGGTCGCCTGGCCAAAGGCTGTATAGTAGTATCAGACACGAAACCTCGGATAAAAAGCTAGGTCATCAACGCCCTTAAGTGCAAGGCGTCAGAATCTTTTCTATACTTAGGCTCATGTCCCCTCCGTATGGATCCCTTCGTGCCGGCATCACTGCTCTCAAGCAGGAGCGCTACTTAGAGGCGATCAACCTCCTTGAGTCTTTCTGCTACTGCTGCTCGATTCACGAGAGCTCGCCCCGCCAGAAGGAGCGCAACGGTTCCAGGATAAACCCTGAGGAATGCGCTTTGGCGCGGGTAGCCCTGGTCATGGCCTATCAGGGCAGCGGCGACTTGGAGCGCTCGACCGCGCTCTGTCAGGAGCTGTTGGAGCAGGGGGAACCCTCCTCAACAACACCCCTCTGGGCGCAGGAATGGGCAGCTCAAGCTCTGCCCACCCTCAGGCAGGCTTCAGAGCAGTCTATGCCGCCTGAGGAGGTGATGGCGCGGCTGCCCGTCCCCCGGCAGTTGGAAGACTGTCAGACCCTGTGTAGCTCCCGCGATCCCGCCCCGCATTTACTCAAGTCTGCCAACTAATCCTGCCAGTAGGCTGAAGTTGGCAACTCTGGGTGAAGAGCCGACAGGAGAAGTTGTGTTTTCGCCAGGAGCGCGCCTCTAGGTGTTCGAGTCTCACATGTTAATCGTAGAGTATGCCTGCTGCTGAGCCCACCACCTACCACTTTATTGTTGCCAGTCTGTCTTTTTTGCGCTCTGAACCTCTGGAGGAAGTGCTGGAGGAGCGTCGCCGACACTACGAGGAGCACCATCGCTCCATCGATTTCTTTTGGGTGCCCCAGCCGGCTTTCATGGAAGCTCCAGAGCTGCGTCCCCTGCGCCACAAGTTAAAGGAGCCGCTGGGGGCAGTGGTCTCGACCAATGAGGATTTCATCCGTTGGCTGGCGGTGCGCCTCACTTTTGTGGAAAAGGGCAGCTTCGTGGCCCCCAGCGAGTCGATCCCGGATCCCTTGCGCTCCCTGTCCTTGGCAGAGGGTTGATGAGATCCTGCCGGCGCGACCGATGGGAGGTGTCGCCCCCTCCTCGAGACGGGCGCGCAAGTTTGATTGCGGGATGGGCCAAGATTAAGATCAGGGCACCTCTCTCCGTCCAGCAGCAGTGGCGGCACGAGCCGGCATGAAAAGCACCTGTCAGGGCCAAGGCGGGGGAGGGAGAAAGGTTACACGGGGCACTATGACTTTGGAGCGACGAGGGGATTGGCCGGAAGGGGAGGCGGAGGTCTGCCAGCGGACTCCTCATCTTCGGGATCTTCCTCCCACATTTCCTTCAACTGAGGTGCTAAAGTCGGAGGCCCCCCCACTTGAGCCGCCGGCAAGTCCTCCCTCCGGCTCGCTGGCGTGTTCGTCCGGGAATCCCTTGCCGGAGCCGCTCCCTGAGGATCCCAAAGACGACGGCCCAACCGAGAAGCTGAAGCAGGAGGATGCTGCTCTGGCCGGGCCAGGCCTGAGAAATTTCCTGGCCGTGCTGCGCCGACGCAATTTCCTGCTGCTGTGGATAGGGCAGGTGTTTTCCCAGTTGGCCGACAAGGTGTTGTTGGTGCTGCTGATTGGGTTGATCTCGAGGCAGTTTCAGCCGGAAGGGGCCTCCATCAGCGGCTGGGTGGCGGCGATCATGCTGGCTTTTACGCTGCCGGCGGTGTTGTTGGGCAGCCTGGCGGGGGTATTTGTGGATCGCTGGCCCAAGAAGGGGGTGCTGGTGCTCTCCAACGTGGTGCGCGGGATCCTGGTGCTGCTGTTGCCGCCGCTGCTCTGGCTGACGGCGGGGCGCAACCTTTGGCCAGGGATCCCTTTGGGCTTTGGCGGGCTGCTGTTGATTAGCTTTGCCGTGTCTGTTTTGACCCAGTTTTTTGCCCCTGCCGAACAGGCCACTCTGCCCCTGATCCTGCCCAGGCGGGAGCTGTTAGCGGCCAACTCCCTCTACACCACGACGATGATGGCTTCGCTGATCGCCGGCTTTGCCATCGGCGAGCCGCTGCTAACGCTGGCGGATCGTTGGGGGCGTGCGTGGTTGCCCGGCTGGGAGGTGGGGCCAGAGCTGTTGGTGGGGGGAGCCTACCTGTCGGCGGGAGCCCTGCTGCTGCTGTTGCAACCCCACGAGAAGCTGGAGCCCAGACCTTGGGAGGCTCCCCATCTCTGGGAAGATCTCAAGCTGGGCCTGGAATACATCGGGCAAATGCCCTTGATCCGCGCGGCCCTGCTGCAAATGGTGGTGCTCTACTCGCTGTTTGCGGCGCTGGCGGTCTTGGCGGTGCGCATGGCCGAGGTGACGGCGGAGCTGGAGGCAGATCAGTTTGGGGTGTTGCTGGCGGCTGCCGGCCTGGGCATGGCCATTGGGGCCTTTTGGGTGGGGCATACGGGCCGGCAGGTGAGCCGTCGCGCCTGGAGTGGGCTGGGATCCCTGTTGCTGTGTCTGTCCTTGGCGGCCTTGTCCTGGACGGAGGGGAAGCTGTTTCCCAGCTTGGCTTGGATTGCCCTGCTGGGCTGTGGAGGGGCGTTGGTGGCGGTGCCCATGCAAACCCTGCTCCAGGAGGAGACCCCCGAACATCTGCGCGGCAAGGTTTTTGGACTGCAGAACAATGCGGTCAACATTGCTCTCAGTTTGCCGCTGGTTTTGGCGGGGGTGGCGGAAACCTATTTCGGCCTTGCCTGGACGTTTCTCGGCCTGGCGGCCCTGACCGGGTCGGCGGGGCTGTACCTCTGGGGTCTGCTGGGCAGAGAGGGGCACAGATAAGTTTTTCTGCTGGATAGCTGCGACGTAGGGCTGGGTATCTGTCAATGCCTTGTCGGTCTGGGTTTCTCCCCTGAGAGGGGAGGAGCGGGCCGAGGTGGGATGCGAGTCTGCTACCCTTATAGAGGCTTTGGAATCGCACATCCCCTTGTAGATCAGCGTTCTGGCGCCGTAGGGATCCGCCCATGCACATCGCCTGGATAGGCAAGAAGGCACCTTTCTGTGGCAACGTCACCTATGGCCGTGAGGTGACCAACGGCCTCTTGGAGCGGGGACATCAGGTGAGCTTTTTCCATTTCACCAACGAAAGCCCCTCCCCCAGCCTGGAGGCGCCTGCTGTAGAGGGATCCCGTCCGGGGAGCCGTTGGCGTGCTGAGCTGGCGGGGCGGGATGTCTCCCTGCCCTGTCTGTACAAGTCGCAGATTTATACGATCCCAGCTCCCAACGCCAGGCGGCTGCTCACCCAGGCGCTGCGGGAGTTGCAGCCGGATCTGGTGCATGCCTCGCTGACGATTTCTCCCATCGACTTTGTCTTGCCGGAGATCTGTGCGGAGCTCAACCAGCCGCTGGTGGCCACCTTCCACCCGGCCTTCGACCGGCGGCGGCGCAACATTGCCTCCCGCACCCAATACCTGGCCTACCAGCTCTATGCTCCTTGTTTGGCCCACTACGACCGCACCATCGTCTTCTCGGAAACACAGCGGCAGATCTTGGTCAGGCTAGGGGTGAGCCGCGAGCAGGTGGTGGTCATTCCCAACGGCGTCGACGTGGATAAGTATTCGCCGGGGCCCTCCACCCTTAAGCAACGGTTGGGGCTGGAGCGGATCTTCGTTTACCAAGGGCGGATCTCGCCGGAAAAAAATGTGGAGGCCTTGCTCAAAGCCTGGAAGCAAGCTCAAATGGGCGAGAAGTGCGGCCTGCTCATTGTGGGGGATGGGCCGCTGCTCAATACCCTCAAGCCCTTCTACACCCGCCAGCACGGGATCCACTGGCTGGGCTACGTTGCCGACGAGCAGCAGCGCATCGAGATCCTGCGCGGATCCGACGTGTTTATCCTGCCCTCTTTAATCGAGGGGCTCTCTTTGTCGTTGCTGGAGGCGATGGCCTGTGGGGTGGCGGCGGTGGCCACCGACGTCGGGGCCGACGGCGAGGTTTTGGCCGATGGAGCCGGGATCCTGTTGGATCCGGCTCGGGTGACGGTGGAGCTGCAAACGCTGCTGCCCCTGCTGCGGGATCAACGGGAATTTACGCAACTGCTGGGGATGAAAGCCCGCCAGCGGGTGCTGGAGCGCTACACCCTCAGCCACAACCTCAGCCGGTTGGAGCAGCTCTACCAGGAGCTGTGCCGGGGATCCCGTCAGCGCCGCCGCGCCTAAGGAAGACTATTGGGATTGGGCTGAAACTTTTGCGACAAAGCTTTTGATATTTTTGCTAAACTGCATCGTTATGTTTCCAAGGGATTGCCTCTAAGTTCCCGATGGATGAGTACGGCCCGCAAAAAGCCTTTCCGGCGCAGCCCCCTGCCGGGCTGTCGGGTTCGTCCTGGACGGAGTCTTTGCTTGCCCAAGGCGCGGACAGAAACTCCTTTCCCGCCAACGTTCCGGCTGCGTCGCTGCCGCCCACCGACGAGCAGGGCGATCTGCGCTCGGCCCAAGCTGGCCCAGATGGGGATCCCGCCGGTGCGCCCAAGGCGGCCTCGGAGGAGAGAAAGCTGACGGAAGTGAAACCGGCCATCTTGCCCGCCCCGCCGAAGCCGGAGCCGGTGGCAGAGCTGGGGACAGACCAGCAGCCGATGCTGTATTTGCTGGGGGGATTGGCCTTTGCCCTGCGCTCCTTCAACAACCTGAACCAGATCCTAGAGCTCACGGCTTTTGTGGCCAGCCAACTCACCGCTGCCGACGGCGGCGCGCTGGTGTTGTTCAACCCCAACGGCACCATCCAGCTAGATCAACTGCATTGTTCGGACCTCGACCGCCGCGAGCAGATTCGCGCCGAGATGGAGCAGATCGCCCAAGCTCTGTCTGCGCAGGAGCCCATTTTAAAAACCGAGGGATCCCTGTCTGTGAAGATCCCAGCCCTGGAACATCTCTTGGACGAGCGCCTGCGCCAGAGTCTGGGGCCAGATGTCCGCCTGTTCGGGACGCCGCTGTTGATTCGCAGCTCCGTCCAGGGGCGCCTGTACGTCTTCAGCCGTCAGCCCGGCTACCAGTGGAATGAACGTCGCCAACAACTGCTGCGGTTGGTGGCTGACCAAGCGGGCGTGGCCATCGAGAACGAGCGCTTGACGGCGGCCTTGCGCCGCAAAATGGCCCTGGAAAAAGAAATGGAGATCGGCTCCTACATCCAGACCCAACTGTTGCCCCGCCAGTACCCCCAGGTTCCGGGCATTCGGCTGGCAGCCCGCTGCCGTGTGGCCAGCAAGGTGGGGGGCGATTACTACGATTTCATTAAGATCCCCAGCGAGCGACCGGAAAACTCTAGGGCCGCCGCCGATGAGCCGGTTGGATCCCTGGCCCCTTCCCCTGAGCCATCCGAAGACTTTCGCCTGGCCATCGTAATTGGGGACGTGATGGGCAAAGGTGTCCCTGCCGGCATGTTGATGAGCATGACCCGCGCCATGGTACGGGCAGAAGCCCTCAACCGCCACTCGCCGGCCCGCGTTCTCCAACATCTCAACCGGGCCATGTACAGCGATCTGGAGAACTCCAATCGCTTTATCAGCCTGTTCTACTCAGAGTACGATCCCCGCTCCCGTCGCCTCTGTTTCAGCAACGCCGCCCACAACCCCACCCTCTGGTGGCGGGCCCGCAGCCGCGACATCCAGCCCCTCGACACAGAGGGAGCGCTGATCGGCTTGGAGGAACACAGCCAATACTCGGAAAGCTGCGTGCACCTGCAGCCGGGAGATGTTGTAGTTTATTATACCGATGGCTATGTCGAGGCCGCCAATACCCGCGGGGAGCGGCTGGAGACTTCAGGTCTGATGGAGGCCATCCAGCGGGCTGCCAGTCGCTACGAGTCGCCCGAGGAGATCCTGGAGAACCTTTTTGAGCAGATGGACGCCTTCCGGGGCCGCCAGGGATCCCACCCTGTTGTCCCAGGGCCGCCAGTGGATGCAGGGCTCTTGTTTCAGGATGAGATTTCCCTGCGGCCTGAGCCGGTGGACGATACGACGCTGGTGGTGTTGAAAGTACTGCCCGATTCTGAGCCAACCTAGCTACGAAGGTTCAAACTAAGGGTACCCTCTAGCTAGGGAGGCCACTTAGGTGGCGGCCCGCTTTCCCAGTTGACCTTTGCCTGAGGTACATGCATGCACTCCACTGCTTCTGGCTCTGAGCCCTCCTTAGTTTACTTGCCGGCCTCGCCGGCCTTGCAGACGGAAGCGATCGTCGCCCAGGTGTTCCGGCAGGACGTGCTGGGCGATATCCGCAAGGGCTGGAACAACTTCGTGGAATCGGGCCAAATTTGGGCCCTTTTGATAGGGATCGTGGCAGGCTACATGCTCAAGAGCATCACCAGCTCTCACTAAAGGCGGTGGCGCCCGGATTCCCTGGCCCCAAGGTGGCGGCGTTTTGGCTGTCGTTGCCTTGCTTGCTCTTTTCCGCCTCAACTGCAACCAAGTCTTTCTGTGGTGGTCATCTCTCTCCCCGTTCCAAGCCCATGGCTAAGCCGACGGCACCTTCCACCCCGCGCCCCTGGAGCGGACGCTTTGCGGGATCCCTCCACCCTAGGATTGCCCGCTTCAACGCCAGCATTGGCTTCGACATTCGCCTTTTGCCCTACGATGTGGCCGGATCCCTGGCCCATGTGCAGATGCTGGGGGCCTGCGGCATCTTGAGCCGCGAAGAGGCAGAGCAAATTCGGCAGGGGCTGGAGCAGATCGAGAAGGAAGTTGCCGAGGGCATCTTCCAGCCTGACCCTGAGGCGGAAGATGTCCACTACGCCGTCGAGCGCCGTCTGGTGGCCTTGGTGGGGGAAGTGGGCAAAAAACTGCACACGGGGCGCTCCCGCAACGACCAAGTGGCCACCGACCTGCGCCTCTACCTGCGGGATGAAATCGACACCATCCGGCAGGCTCTCTGGGAGCTGCGGGGGGTTTTGTTGGACTTGGCCAGCCAGCATGTGGAGACAATCCTGCCCGGCTACACCCACCTGCAGCGGGCCCAGCCCATCAGCTTGGCCCACCACCTTTTGGCCTATGAAGAAATGCTCTGGCGGGACTGGCAACGGTTGGGACGGGTGCGGGAAGAGGTCAACGTCTGTCCCCTGGGCTCCGGGGCCTTGGCCGGCACTTCCTTGCCCATCGACCGGCAACTGGTTGCTCATCTGCTGGGCTTTGAGCGCATCAGTGCCAACAGCCTAGACGCCGTCAGCGACCGGGACTACCTGGTGGAGTTCCACGCTGCCGCCAGCCTGATCTTGGTGCATCTCAGCCGTCTCTCGGAAGAGCTCATCCTCTGGGCCACCCAGGAGTTTGGCTTTGTCGCCCTCACCGATGCCTGTGCCACGGGCTCCAGCCTCATGCCCCAGAAGAAGAATCCCGATGTGCTGGAATTGGTGCGGGGCAAGACAGGGCGGGTGTTCGGCCATCTCCAAGCTCTGCTGGTCACCTTGAAGGGGCTACCCCTGGCCTACAACAAAGATTTGCAAGAGGACAAAGAGGGGCTCTTCGATACCGTCGATACTGTGAAGGCTTGCTTGGAGGCGATGACCATCCTGCTGCGGGAAGGGATCCAATTCCAAACCCAACGCATGGAGGCCGCGGTGCAGGAAGACTTCTCCAACGCCACCGACGTGGCCGACTATCTGGTGCGAAAAGGGATCCCCTTTCGCGCCGCCCACGATCTGGTGGGTCAGATCGTGCGTACCTGTGTGGCAGAGGGAATTCTGCTCAAAGATCTGCCCCTGGAGCGGTGGAAAAGCTTTCATCGAGCCTTTGAGGAGGATATCTTTGCGGCCATCGATCCCCGCCAGGTGGTGGCCGCGCGGCTCAGCGCTGGAGGCACTGGCTTTGCGGTGGTGCGGGAAGCCTTGCAACGGGCCCAGGCCCGCTACCAACAGACAGAGCCGGCAGAAGAACCCCCGCTGCCCCCCTCCTCACCTGGCTCTGGGCTGCCCTTGGAGAGCTGAGCAGCGGCCCTGCCTCCATTCCCGCTTGCCCCCTCTGTCCGCGACCCCAGAGCGACCTCCCAGCCATTGGCCTTGAGAAAGCGGAGGAAGGATGCGATCCCAAGCCATCTCCCCACCCCCCTCTGCCCTGGGAGAAGTGGTGGAGGCCAACACCACCACCCTTGTGGCCCAGTGCCTAGAGCCAGAACGCCTGAGCTTCCCGCCCCTGCCCGCCCTCGGCAGTTGGATCCGCTCGCAAGACGAGGAGACCGGCAACTGGATCTATGGAGTGGTCTGCTATGCCGCCATCACTCCCATCGACACCGTTCACCGTCCCAGGGCCTTGGGCCTCTCCCCCCGGGAACTGCGGGAGCAGCAACCCCAGATTTTCGCCATGTTGCGCAGCGATTTCCGCGCTGCCATTGTCGGCTTCGTTGGCGGGGGGCGGGTTTATCAGTATCTGCCGCCGCGTCCGCCCCAGATCCACCAGCCAGTTTACCCCTGCTCTGAAAGCGAGGTAAGGGAGTTTTGCCGCTCTTTTGAGTTTTTGCGCACCCTGCTGCGTGTCAACGGGATCCCCAGCGACGAGTTGGTGGCCGCTGTCATCCGTCAGACTTACCGAATCTTGAACCGGGATCGCCACTGGTTGGTGCAAGCAGGGCGGCAGTTGAGCTCGCTGTTGCGGGACGACTACGAATACCTTAGCGCAATTTTACGAAAGATTGAAGCCTAAGCGAAGAAGTATTGAGAATAGTCCTGAATCCCGCCGAAATTTCATCTGAGAGTGATAGCCTGAGGCGAAATCCTTGTGAATCATCCCTTTTGTACCCCATTGCTTGCGTCAAAATGTTTAACAAATTTAATCCCTCTGACAAACCCTCCAAAGGCAACTGGGCAGGTCGCACTTTTTCTGCTGCTGTGGGCGCTTCGCTGGCAGCGGCTGTTTGCATGGCTCATGGCCAGCCGCCCTTTATATCGCTGCTAGTGGCCAGTTGTGCAACGGTGTTTACCCTCGTTTGTGATGAGATGGGCTGGATATAGGCTCGGGGTCAGCTTTGGGCTCTCAGCCCCTCTGAGGCAACCATCGAACGACATGCAAGATACCCACGGATCAAACGCCGCTAAGAGTCTCTCCGCCCCTGCGCAATTTGTTTCGGCGAGCCATAGCCCTCGGCAAGCTATTGGAGGGCAGTAGAAGAGGGCGGATACGGATTCCTGTCTCTCCAGGCTTTTGGCTGGATCTAGAGGCCCTGGTAACTGTCCCCGGCCCGGCAGCCTCTGGGCCCACTTGGGCGAGGTGGGCAGGGAGCGAGCAGCGCTGTTTGGTTTTGATGTTTTTTGCCGGATCCCTGCCCAGGGCTGGCTTCGGCGAAGCAAAAGGTAGAGCAATCGGGGGTTAAGATCGGGGGGAGCGCCCTCTGCTGGTTTCTCTTTGCCTATAGTTGGCCCCGGAAACATCCCCATCTACAGAGGCTGTGCTGCCGTAACTTGAGAACCAGGCAGGCGGGAGCCTCCGATCCCAGTCAGGGCCTTTCCAAAACCCGATTTGACGGCCGATCTGTCTGGAGCGGGGCCAGAGTTGCTCGCTTCCCCCAGGCGCCGATGCCCTTGAGCCTATGACCTCCCTTCCTCTGGTTTCTGTGATCTTGGGCACGCGGCCCGAAGCCATTAAGCTGGCTCCGGTAATCCAGGCCCTGCGGGCCAGTCCCCACCTGCGCACCGAGGTGATCCTGACAGGGCAACACCGGGAGATGGTGGATCAGGTGATGCGGCTCTTCGGCCTACGGGCGGATCGGGATCTGGAGATCATGCGTCCCCGCCAAAGCCTGACCGACATCACCGAAGCCACCCTGCGGGGTCTAGAACCCTACTTGCAGGCGCAGCGGCCCCAACTGGTTTTGGTGCAGGGCGATACCACCACCGCCTTTGCCGCTGCCCTGGCTGCTTTTTACCAACGCATTCCAGTAGGCCATGTGGAAGCCGGCCTGCGCACCGACGATCTCTACCACCCTTTTCCCGAAGAGGCCAATCGCCGTCTCATTTCTCAGTTGGCCAGCCTGCACTTTGCTCCCACGCCGCAAGCGGTGGATAACCTGAAGCAAAGCCGCGTGATCGGCTCTATCTATTGCACGGGCAACACCGTCATCGATGCCCTGCTACAGGTAGCTGCGCTTGGGATCCCCTGCCCCATCCCTGGCTTGGACTGGGGGCGCTATCGGGTTTTGTTGGTTACTGTGCACCGGCGGGAAAACTGGGGGGATCCCTTAATAGCCATCGGCCAGGCTCTGCTGCAGATTTTGGCGGAGTTCCCCGACACGGCCCTCCTCTTGCCTCTCCACCCCAACCCCGCGGTGCGAGAGCCCCTGCAGGCCCTGTTGGGATCCCGGGAGCGAGTTTTTCTTACCGAGCCCTTGGACTATCCCTGCTGGGTCAGCGCCATGCAGCGCTGCACTCTCATCCTCAGCGATTCCGGCGGCATTCAAGAAGAGGCGCCAGCTTTGGGCAAACCGGTGCTGGTGCTGCGGCAGACCACCGAGCGCCCTGAGGCGATTGCTGCCGGCACCGCCCGCCTGGTGGGCGCCCATCCCGAAAAGATCCTGGAGGCGGCCCGAGAATTGCTCACGGATCCCCAGGCCTACGCCCGCATGGCCCAGGCTCAAAACCCCTTCGGCGACGGCACCGCTGCCAGGCAAATTTGCCACATCATCGAGAGGCAGTTTAACTCGCCCAGCTCACCAGAATAAGGCCCGCAGAGACTCAGACTGGGGTGAGAAAACCGTTGCCTGCTCCTCCCTTTCTTCGGCTGCCCCGAAAAAAACTAGGATCGACTGCTGGTACACCGGCAAAGCCGTCATCCGCACCGCCAAGATCCTGCCCGGCTACCCGGCCGTGCTCTGCCGGAGCGCCACCTGCGTATGTGTTTATAGCCTTGGGACAGGAGCCATTCATCATGGTCATGGCTCCCCCCAAAACCCTCCCCGACCTAGACAAAGTGCAAGCCCTGCGCTTCCCCCCTGGGCACGGGCTGCTGCTGCACCGCGGCACCTGGCACGCTTTCCCTCTCGCCTGCGAGCGCCCCGTTGTGGTGCTGACTGCCAACTCCGACGAAGTGGTAGAGGCCCTGGCCAGCAGGACGACGGCGCAGGATCAGGGGGATCCCTGTGCCAGCGGCTGAACGCCGAGATCCATTTGCAGCCGCTCTAAGCCCATGGCGCGGATCCCCGACGGCACCCCCCCACCGGCTCTTTCGGCGCAGAAGCCTTCGGCTTTAGCCGTGGGGTAGTTTGCAGAATACCCAAACCTCAGCATTAAAAATCGGCAAAAATTGGCGGTTGGTCTGCCAGGCTCGAATTGGGAGGGGTGAGTATTCTCGAATACTCCGAAAAGAAAACGCAAAGTTAGCTTTTAGGCAAGCGCAAGCTCAGCTCCGACCGAAGCGCGCTGGGGGCAACAGTTCGTCCTAATTTGGGCTCTATCTACTAGGTGTTCGGGAATACGTACCCTTCGATAGGAACCTCGCTTGTACAAAAGAGGAAGCTTAACTGCGAGAGAAGATTCATAGGCAAAGTACGAAACATGAAAGCGCCCAGATTATCCGGATGAGGCTCTTTTTGGGGGCCGCATCCGCCTAGCTAGAAGATCCGCAAACGTCTTCACCGTTGGCATCTGAAGAGAGTTGCCTTATATTAAATCAGCTAGCATGTTCGATATTTGCCAGAATTAAGCTATCTTGAGGGCTGACATGCCATCTAACCATTGGTCAGACTTCCATCCTCCCAGTCCTGGGCAAGGCTTGGAGCAAACTCAGTCAACGCCTTCCCATTGGAGTGAGCGCTACACGGGGGAGGACTCTCAGGTCGAGTATGAAAGAAACGGAGCCCAGACCAAGGCAGCGGCTCATCCAGAGGAGAACATGCTGAGCAATGCCGCGAAAATTAAGGTGGTGGGCGTGGGGGGTGGAGGTGGCAACGCGGTCAGTCGGATGGCGGCCAGCAACCTCAAGGGTGTTGAGTTTTGGAGTATCAACACGGATGCTCAGGCCCTTGCGCAGTGCTCGACATCAACGGTGAACCGCCTGCAAATCGGGCAAAAGTTAACCCGCGGGCTGGGGGCAGGCGGCAACCCGGCCATTGGTCAGAAAGCCGCCGAAGAGTCCAGCGAAGAAATTGCAGCGGCTCTCAAAGGGGCAGATTTGGTCTTTATTGCCGCCGGCATGGGAGGGGGCACGGGCACCGGTGGAGCCCCTATCGTCGCCCAGATTGCCAAGGCCAGCGGTGCCCTGACGGTGGGGGTGGTGACGCGGCCTTTTTCCTTTGAGGGCAAGCGGCGCACCAAGCAGGCCGAAGAAGGGATCCAAGCGCTGCAGGAGGCGGTCGATACCCTGATCGTGATCCCCAACGACAAGCTGCTCTCGGTGATCTCTGAGCAAACTCCTGTGCACGAGGCTTTTCGCGTCGCGGACGATGTCTTGCGTCAGGGGGTGCAGGGCATTTCGGATATCATCCTCATCCCCGGCATGATCAACGTGGATTTTGCCGACGTGCGCAGCGTGATGGCCGATGCCGGCACTGCCTTGATGGGCATTGGCATGGGATCCGGCAAGTCCCGCGCCCGCGAAGCTGCCATTACCGCCGTCTCCTCTCCCCTTTTGGAAACTTCCATCGAAGGGGCCAAGGGCGTGCTCTTCAACATCACCGGCGGGCTGGATCTGTCGTTGCACGAGGTCACGGTAGCCGCTGAGATTATCGCTGAGGCAGTGGATCCAGAAGCCAACATCATCTTCGGCACCGTCCAGGACGAGCGCATGCAAGGGGAGGTGCGCATCACCGTCATCGCCACCGGTTTTGACGGATCGCGGTCGGCTGCCGCTTCTGGATCCAAAGCCTCGGTCGCCAACAAGGGGGGGGTGGGGACGCGTAGGACCACTGCCTCTGGCTCTGAGCCACCGCCTCGACAGCCCCCTGAGCCTGAGCCCCCTGCATCCGGGGGCTTGGACATTCCCGAGTTTTTGCGCCGCCGCCGTCCTCCTTCGTAGGTTAGAGTGAGGGAATGCGGCTATCCTGGTGCCGGTTGCTGGGAGTGGGGAGTGCTTTGGGGTTAAGCCATGAACATTGTTATCTTGGCAGGGGGTCGTTCGGCAGAACGTCAGGTTTCTTTGGTAACGGGCAAAGCCTGTAAGCGGGCGCTGGAGGATCTGGGGCATCGGGCGAAGTTGATCGACCCCGAGGAGGATCTGCCGCTGCGCCTTTGGCAGGAACGGCAGGCAGGCTGCGACTTCGTCTGGATTGCCCTGCATGGCCCCGGCGGTGAGGATGGGGTGGTGCAGGGGATGCTGGAGTGGCTGGGCTTGCCCTATCAGGGATCCGGGCCGTTGGCCAGCGCTCTGGCCATGGACAAGCTGGTCTCCAAGCAGATCTTTCGGGCCGAAGGGATTCCCACTCCTGAGTGGCTGGTCTGGGATGAAGCGCAGCCGCTCTCCTGGGCCGAGTGTGTGGCGCGTTTGGGATCCCCGCTGGTGGTGAAGCCCAGCAACAGCGGCTCGACGGTGGGGATTAGCCTTGCGCGGGATGAGGTGTCGTTGGCTCAGGGGCTGGCGTTGGCCAGCTCGGTCTCCTCGCGGGTCTTCCTGGAGCGCTACATTCCCGGCAAGGAGATCACCCTCTCCATTCTCTCAGGCCAGGTTCTCCCGGCCATTGAGATCATCCCTGCCCAGGGAGATTTTTACGATTACGAAGCCAAGTACGCCCCCGGCGGCTCACGGCATTTGATCCCCTGTTCCCTCAGCGCGGCAGGGCTGGCCCGCTGCGAGGCGGCAGGGCTAAGGGCCTATCGGGTGTTGGGATGTGAAGGTCTGGCGCGGGTGGATCTGCGGGTGGATGCCGACGAGAACCCTTGGGTGCTGGAGGTGAACACCCTGCCCGGGATGACCCCCACTTCGCTTTGCCCAGAGGCGGCGGCAGCTCTGGGCTGGACGTTTACGGAGCTGGTGGAGCGGATGCTGCAGGATGCCCTGCAGAGGGCGGCATTGACTCGCTCGGCCCCGTCTGGATCCCGGCCTTCGCCACAGCCGGCCTGATCCCCAGCCAGACTGCTTTCTAGAGAAAGAAAAGAAGCAAAACCGCCACCGCCATCCCGACCATCAGCACTGCTCCTGCCGGCCACAGCCAGGCAATAGGGGATCCGCCTTTGCCAGCAGCTTTTTGGCCGGGACCCTTTTCTTTGGGCTCAGGCTGGGGGCCGGCGGAATCGGGAGCAACCAGCGTTAGATCCTGCAGCAGCCGGTTGCCTTGCTTTTCCAGCACGAGCGTGGTCTCCTCAGCGCTCAAGAGAGGATCCCGCAGCGGCTGGGTTTGCTGCCACTCGTATTCGGAATGTCCTGACGCTCGCCCATAGACCGTCACCTGCTCCAGGCCGGATAGGCCCAACGCCTCCAGCGCGGCTCGCACCTGTTGGGTGAGATGGGGATAGTCGAGCTGGGTTTGCGGGGAGCGGTTGAGGAGAACGTGCAGGTGAGCCTGGCGACGCTTGACGGCGATCTTGACAGGGACGGCCAAGCGAGCCTGCAACGCCTGGGCAATCTCAGCTTCCGTCATTGAGTTTTATTCCAGTGAAGGCAAGTTAATTCTAATACAGCCATGGGACAGGCGCTGGGAGTGGCGGCAGCGGCTTCGGGGTAGAATGTATCCGCATCGGCAAGGAAGGCCCCTGAGGAGGTCGTGTAGCTGGAAGTTCTATGCAAGAAAAAGCCATTGTCCGCAATTACTTCAACACCGTCGGTTTCGAGCGCTGGCGGCGCATCTACGGCAACGAGGAAGTCAATTTTGTCCAGAAAGATATTCGACTGGGCCATGCCCGCACAGTCGAGACGGTGTTGCAATGGCTGGGGGATCCCTCCGGTCTGCGCATTTGCGATGCCGGCTGCGGAGTGGGCAGCCTTAGCTTGCCTTTGGCCGCCCGAGGGGCGCAGGTGTTTGCCAGCGACATTTCCGAGCAAATGGTCAACGAAGCGCGTCGCCGCCAACAGATGGAGCTGGGATCCACAGACAACCCCCAGTTTCAGGTTTTGGATTTGGAGGAACTGACGGGGGAGTACGATGTCGTCGTCTGCCTGGATGTGATGATCCACTATCCCGAAGCCGACGCCCTGCGCATGCTCAACCACCTAACTTGCCTGGCCCGCTCTCGCCTGATCTTCAGTTTTGCTCCCAAAACCCCCTGGCTGACGCTGCTGAAGAAAGTAGGGGAGTTCTTCCCTGGCCCCAGCAAAACCACCCGCGCCTATCAACACCGCGAGGCGACGTTGGTGGGCCACCTGGCCGAGTGGGGCTGGAAAGTGCAACAACGCCGAACCATTCGAAGCCGCTTCTACTTTGCCTGGCTGCTTGACCTGGTTCGCTGAAGCCGTCGCTCCTAGCTTGCTCTGGGGCCGAGCTGCCTGGGCTCGACCAGGTCAGTCGAAGTTACCCAGTTTTTCCAGCAAATCCGGATCTGCCAGCTTTTGCAGGGCAAGTCGCGCATCATCCTGGACTCCCCAGTCAGGGTCGCCGCTGGCGCTGGCCAGCAACTGCTTGGTGAGCATTTGATAGAGAGCTGTATAGGGCGTCGCCGGCTTCAGATGTTGCCCTAGGATCCCTAGGCTCCAGGCGCAGTTGCCGCGGACTGCCGCCACCGGATCGTGGGCCAAGCCCCGACAGAGGGCTGCCGCCACCTCTTGCAAGGCCGGGCCGGGCAACACCTGAGCTTGGGCCAATTGTCCGAGGGCGCTGGCCGCCCACAGTCGCACGGCTGTGATATCTCCGGCCAATACTTCCAGCAACACCGGATAGGCCCGCGGATCCTTGGCATTGCCCAGGGCCCACACCAACCCTTTGCGCACATAGCCATTCCAATCCCGGCGCAAGCTGTCGATCAGCAGCTCCACCTCACAGGGATCCGAATTTCGACCTAGGGCATAGGCCGCCCCTACCCGCACCAATGGGCAGGGATCCCTGAGCAGAGCCAACAGGGACGGCACGGCACGGGGCTCTTCGATCTCACAGAAGGCGCGGGCCGCCTGCATCCGCAAACGGGGATCCGGATCCTGCAACTGCTGCAGCATCCGCTCCACATCTACCTCCGGCGGCGAGTGAGGTGGCAGCTCGTCTAGGGGAGAAAAGGCATCTTGGTACATGAAGGGGCGCGGGCAGATTGGTGCCGTTGGCGGGGAGGGCAGGAGCACGAAAATCTCTTCTCCCCAGGCAAAAGGCCAGAATGAAGGCGGAAAAAGCAGCCAAGCAAGCAAATCCTGGCTGCAGCCCATCATAAGCCGCCGAGGTCCCTAGTTTGCAGTTGAATCTGGAGATCCGGGAACCTGCAGCAAGTCCGCTCCTTCCAGCACCCGCGCCGAGCGGATCACATCCCCCACCTGCAGGCGCTCCACCCACTCCATGCCACTGGTGACATAGCCGAACACCGCATAGCGCCCATCCAGGATCGGCAGAGCAGAGAGGGCGATGTAAAACTGGGAAGAGGCCGAATCCAGCGGGCTAGAACGGGCCATGGCCACCGCGCCCAAGCGATGGGGCAAGGCCAGCTTGCTCAGGGCGATGGGATCCTCAATCAAGGTGTTGTAGCGGGGGTGAGGCTCCCCACGCACCTGAATCTCCAAAGGGATGGTGCGCAGGCGGTTGCTGCCCGGCTCGGTAGCGCCACCGGTGCCATCTCCCCGCGGATCCCCTCCTTGCACCACAAAAGGTTGGGGATTTTTCTCCACTCGATGGAAGGTGAGACCGTTGTAAAAGCCCCGCTGCACCAAATCCACAAACTGGCCAGCCGTGAGGGGCGCCTCCTCCCCGTGAATCTCCAAGATCACCTTGCCCGCTCCCTCAGCAGTTTGCACCTCTAGCTCCACCAGCGCCTTGCCCTGCAGTTGCGGGCGATGGGCGTAGGCCGGTGGGATCCCCGATGGAGAGCCAGAGGAGGGGAGCGCACGGCGACAAGCGAACAGACCAAGACAGAGGTACCCCAAAGCCAAGCCCAACCCCACTCTACAGCGGCTCATTCGCCCCAGCTTGGTAAATTGCATCTGCCCCTTCTCCCTTTTTCGATTTGATCCAACTTTCCACAGGGATCCCTCTCCAGATGTCAAGAGAGATATCTAGAGCCGTTGCGACAACCCCAATTGCAAGGTGACGCTTTGAGCGCCATTGCTTACCCTCACCCCGTAGGGGCTGATGGAGGTGACCCGCCACTCTGCTTTCACCGCCTGGCCAACCGGCACCTGTCGCACCACGTTGTCGATCAGAATCAGAGCCTTGGGATCGCCCGGATCGTGGATCAACCCCACCAGCTTCATCTGCGGCGGCGGTTGAGGCGGGATCCGCACCGGCGCAGACCTGAGGGAGGGAGGAGAAGCGCTGGTTGCCGCTGCAGGGGTAGGAGCGGTGGCCGCTGGCGGCCTTACGGGGGTTGTTTTCGCCTCTGGCTCGGCTAAGGTGATCCTAGGTGGCTCCTGAGACGAAACTTCCTCAGAGGGATCTCGAGGAGTTTTACCTCCCGCCTCTGGGGGCCGAGATGGTTCCTGTTCCTGGGCCAGCCGGAAATCCGAGTTGGGAGAATCGGAGGCCTCAGTCACAGGATCCCTCAGCCAAGGAGAATTGGCCTGAGAAAAGACTCCCGCCCGGCGGCGCAGGGTCGTCCAGAAGGCTAGCCCTGCTACCAGAGTGGCCGCCAAGGCCAAACCCAGTAGGATCCCTGAGGCCATAGAAGAGCGCCGCAAAGGCAGCGGCGGGCGCGTGCCCCAATAGGGGTACTCTTCCACCAGCCCTTCTTCAAGGCTGTGCTCCAAATCCTCAAGCAGCTCATCCAGCAGGGAATCTGCTTGACTCTTGTAACGCAATACAGCCCAAGGAGAACGACGGCTCCTGTCTGCCGAAGCATCAAACCCGGACATAGAACCTCCCTTGGCGGCGAGACCCCTAGCCGACAGCAGCCGTCTCCTCACTCCAGCGCTCTCACAGGAGCCGCATTTCCGGGTACTCGGTCAACAGCGCCTCTGCCGACAGGGTGTCTCCTTCCAACTGCGGCGTCCACAGCACTTCGATCGCCACAATTCGCTCCGCCGGAATGGAGGCCAACTGCAGCAGGCACTGCCGCAGATCCGCCGCAGATTTAACTACAGGTAGTGTACCTAAGTTGCCGCGATACGCAACTAGTAGAGTAACGACCAGATACTCGCCGACATCCGGGATCCCGGCAGCAGCGCGTTTAAGGACCGCTTGGGGAACCTGTTGGATTTGGTTGTTGCGGTTGCTGAGGGTTTCGGCGCTAAACTTGCTGCGCTCTTGCAAAGAGGCTTGGTAGAACAGAGACTCGGCGCGGGAGAGAGGCAGCTTCTCTGCTTGGGCATGGCCATAGGCCCAGTAGTCGCTGTAGCGCATCAAGCCGAGGGTGACCTCTTGCAGGAGTTGGCTCAGCCCTTCCGGCGATTGGGTATCCGCTTCCAGAGCCAGGGCGTTCATGTCTTTTTGCAGTTGCCGGGCGCTGGCCAGCAGGCCCACTTTCACCTGAGCCAGGGTTACTGGCGGGTCAGCAACCCCCTCGTCGCCATCTTCGGAAACAGCCGAGCGCAGGCTGCGCACCAGAAAGCTACCTGCCCCGATGAGCAGCAGCAGTGTCAGCAGGCCGCCACCACCACCCCAGAAAAAGGGCACCACCAGGGGAAAGCCGAACCCCCCTCCATAGCTGGGGTACACCGGAGCCGAGCGGGGGCCAACGGAGCGGGGGGCAGAGAAGGTCGGAGAGCGGAAAGAGCCACCGCCAATGCGACCACCACTGCGCGCCCAGACGGCACTGACGGGGGCCAAGGCCAAGATCAAAGCCAGGGCAATGGCCAGCAGGGGCCGGCAGCTTCGACTGATTCGTTTCAGCATGTTCACGTGTCCATCACGGGGCTAGTCTTCCTCAATTGTATGCTCTTTCCTTAGACAGCAGAGGGCAGGGATCCGAACCTTTTAGCGGGCTATTTGAGCCATTGCTTGTGAATCCCCACCGATTTACTCCTCAGCATCCAACTCAGGATTACTTCAATCTGGCCCATCGAGACTATCGACGGAGGCGACCGCAGTCTTGACACTCCCACCGCCTGAAGGCGGGGGATTCTTACGCAGTCCACAAAAGAACCCGTAACGGCGTTGTCAAAGCGCCTCTAGACAGTTCCTTCACGC
>NZ_JBSSEF010000020.1:0-48828 GCF_054061455.1 Thermostichus sp. OS-CIW-20 | reverse complement strand
CAGCATCGCGTAGTGACAACGGAAACGGACAGAATGCTATCGCTTCACCGCTGAGCAGTAATGCTCAGCAGTGTTCAGCGTAAATGTATCAGCTAAAAGTTCCCAGAGGGCTGGCAAGCGCTGCTTAGCTCGCCAATGAAGGTCATTAGCCTACTCACTGATTTTGGTCTTCAGGATCCCTACGTGGGCATTCTGAAGGGGGTGATTTGGGGGATCGCGCCCCAGGTTCAGTTTATCGACCTTAGCCACGAAATCCCGCCTCAGGACGTGGCAGCGGCCCGTTTTGCCTTGATGACGGCCTATCCCCATTTACCTTCTGAAACCATTCACCTAGCGGTGGTAGATCCAGGGGTGGGGAGCAGCCGAAGGGCAGTGGCCATCCAAACCCAAGGAGGCTATTTGGTCGGCCCTGACAATGGCCTCTTCAGCGGCGTTCTGGAGCAATCCCCACCTCTAGCTGCTGTGGAACTCAACCGACCCCGCTATTGGCGCACCCCCTCCCCCAGCCGTACCTTTCACGGGCGGGATATTTTTGCCCCCGTGGCCGCCCACCTGGCCAACGGGATCCCCTTGGCAGAGTTGGGGGATCCCTTGGATGTGGCCGAGCTGGTTCGCTGGGACTGGCCGCCACCTCAGGCAGAACCCGACGGCGGCCGCGGCGTGATCCAGTCCATCGACCGCTTCGGCAACGGCATCACCACTCTCCCTGGCAACTGGGTAGAGGGCCGCAACTGGAGGGCCTGGATCAAGGGGATCACCATCCGCTCCGCCGCCACCTTTGCCGAGGGAAGCGAGGGCGAGCTGCTTGCCCTGGTGGGCAGCTCCGGCTGGGTGGAGATCGCGCAAAACCGGGGCAACGCCAGCCGCACCTTGGATTTCAAAGTAGGGGACGAGGTGCGCGTGCAGTGGGATAGCTAGCCGAACTCCCTCCCCCCTGCCCCCTCTCGCTTGGGGAGAAGGGAGACTAGGCAGGCTGGCTTTCCACCGTTAAAGTTTCCGGCTCAGCTGCGGAAGTTGAGGTTCCTATCTGAACTTTGACCGCCCGCACGGCATCGGCCTTGGGCAGGGTGAGGGTGAGAATGCCATCCCGGTAGATGGCCGAGACTTTTTCCGGCTGAATGCTTTTGGCTAGCTTGAGGGTGCGTTGAAAAGGCTGAGGCTCCACCTCTTGGTAGCGTAATTCAGCACCTTCAGGGCCTTGAAGCTGGATCTCACCGCTGATGGAGAGCTGCTGGGCTGTGGCCTCGATGTGGAAGCGTTCCCGATTGGCCCCCGGCGCCCACAACTGGACGATGTAGGCTTCGCCGCTCTCCCAAACCTGTAATGGCGTGGGGAAGAAAGTGCGAGGGTGCTCTCCAGAGCTCTGCTGCCTCGGGAAGTCAAGGGTGCTTTGCTGCACGCGCACATCGAGGATGGGGGTGAAGTAAACCAATTGCATAGCCGCTCCTTGGGTAGTAGGGTGGACAATTCTTGAAAAACGGGTCAACAGGGGTAACAACCGGATCCCACCGTTCTACAGAACTCCCCCCACGTCGGAAAAAGCTGTATTGAGACGAGATGGGATCCAAACCCCGTTCTGCTTCAATGATCCAAGACCGCTGTTGCCAGCAGGGAGGGCAAACCGATCCAGCTAGGGGAGGATCCCATCACCTTTCTCCAAAGTTCACTTTGGACAACCTCATCTAGAGCCAGCGGGATCCCTGTCGCAACCTTTTCTCTGCCGGTTCGATCGGCTTCTGCTGAGAATGCTGCCGCCAGACAGCTTGACAGAGGCATGGGCGTTAGGGCCGCGCGGTAACAGCCTGGATTCTCTAACAGTTCAGCACAGTTTATCAAAGCTTAAAAGTCTAACTCTAGCTTCAATTGAAGTTGTTTGGTTAGTCTCTCAGTTTGGTAGCAAGTTTTGAGAGAGACCTGACAGACAAGGCAGGCCGCCTCTAAGATGGCCTTCAAACCAGGACAGCTTGAGCAGTGGGATCCCATGTACGTGTATTGCCCAGAAGAAGTTTTGGAGGCAGGAGCGCCATACAACCTTGAGGAGCTGATAGAACGGCTGGAGCAGGGGGATCGCACCCTTTTAAGCCGGTTGTTCGACGTTCGCTACCCCTACTGGAAACGCAACCTCCGGCGCAACGTTCGCTTGGTGGCTGATCTGCGCTATCTGGGAGAGGTGCCGGTTTTGGTCTTGTTTGGCCTTTGGGGGAGAGGCAGCCACGAGTACCGAGAGTTCCTGGAGCGGCGGCAGGATCCCAGCTATCAAGAGCGGGTGAGGAACTGGGTGTCTGACGATCAGCTACAGGCATGGCTGGCACAAAGGCAAGCGGAAAATGAACAAGAAGAAGCGCGGCAAAACCAGCTCCTCCCTCTGCCCAACGAACTGTACGATTGGACACAGTTTTTAAATACTCCCAACCGCCAGGAGCGGCTTGTGTTGGAAAGCGGGGAATGGGTTCGGCAAGTGCAAGCCCTTTCTCTAGAACAGCGGCGCCAAGTGTATCGGGCGGTAGAGCAATTCATCATTGGCGATGAGAAAGGGAATCTCTACTGGAAACTACCACTGTTTTATCCAGAAACTGAGGTTAGGTGCTGGCGGGAAGGCTCGATACATCTGGCTATCAGCCTGGTGCAGGTATGTGAGCAGGAAAAAGTCTTATCTCCATTTTTAATTGGAGTTTACGACCACGCTCCGGAGCAGAGAGAGCGGTTTGACCTGGGGCGCCGAACTTGTCTATTTGGGAGCGGGGCCGATCAGCCGGATATTCTCCAACACCCACAATCTTTAGAGATTTGGAAGCGATATGCCCGCCGCGCCTACCCCGACTACATAGTTGCAGATGAAAACGTCTGGCTGGAAATCCAGGAGACTACAGAGGGGAACTTAGCTTTGTCGATGGAGGAAGAAGAAATTCTCCAAAGCACCTCTATGCCTCTACTAATCAACGGGCGAGCTGGGAGCGGCAAATCTCTGATGTTGTATTACCGTTTTGCTGATTACTGCAGCCATTACCTGAAGGATTCAAGCAAAGGAAGCTTTCAGTACCGTCCTCTCTTTTTAACCTATAGCCCGAGTCTAGTACAGCAAGCCCGCAGCAAGGTAAGTACAATTTTGCGGGTCAACCATCGTTACCGAGAGAGAGGCAGTGACTTCTCAGAAGGGGAAATTGAGCGATGTCAAGCTTTCTTTAGCACCTTCCAGGACTACCTGTTAAGCTGCCTTCCACCAGAGAGACAAGAACGCTATCAACCGGAGCGATATGTCAATTTTTATCGATTCCGGAGCTGGTACCGCGGCCGCAGTGATGTAGAATTAGCTTGGCATACGATTCGTACTCTGATCAAGGGCTATGGAGTAAGCGACTACTTGGATCCAGATTGCTATCGGGAATTGCCTCAAGCCGACCGCACTGTAAATGTAGAAGTCTTTGATCGAATATACGAGCAAGTTTGGCCGGGTTATCAAGAACGAACTACCTACGGAAGCTACTGGGACGATCAAGATTTGGCTAGGGATGTGTTACAGAATGGTTTTCTTAGATCAATTCACCCAGTCATTTTCTGTGATGAGGTTCAAGACTTTACCCAGCTTGAACTGAATATTGTTTTCTGCTTGTCCCCCTGGGGAAAATATAAGTTGGATTGGGCTATCGAGCGTTTACCTTATGCTTTTGCTGGGGATCCTCTGCAAACTATCAATCCTACAGGATTTCGTTGGGGTGCCCTGAGGAGGTATCTCTACGAGCATATCCGTGCTTACTTGTTGCCCGGCCATTCTCTCGAGATTCCAAGTCCCCGGGAGTTAAAAAATAATTACCGCTGTAGCCCTCAGATTACTCGTTTTAGCAACCTTATCAACTTGTGGCGGCGAGTTCTTAGCAATGATCGGGGGATTTGCCCACAGCAGCCTTGGCGTTTTCAGGAACCGGGGAGGCCAGCTCAAAAGTTTGTACTGGATGGCCAAGACAAGAACTTAACTCAACATGAGCTGAGGAGTATGCTCAGGAACAGCACGGGTACAGTTTGCATCCTGCCTTGTTCTATAGGAGAGGAGCTGGACTACGTGCGCCAAGATCCCGACCTCCAGAGGGTTTTTGCCGAAGAGCTGGAGCAAAATCTCAAGCCGGCGCTGCTGCAGACTGTTACCGCTGTCAAGGGCATGGAGTTCAAAAAGATCATTCTCTACAAGTTTGGCGACTGCTATCGACAAAACTTTAGCCGAAGGCTTAACCACTACGCTCAAGAAGCTGCAGAGAAGGTATCCCTGCAACTACATTATTTTCTCAACCAGCTATACGTTGGTATTACCCGCCCCATCGAAGCCTTAGCTGTTGTGGATACTGCAGCCGGCTGGCGGGAATTCTGGGATCCTGCCTTGGAGATTGACTTTTGGCTCAATCACTCTCATTTGCAGCCCGATCGATCCCAATGGCAAACGCATCCGCCTGTACTGGCCGGCTTCGCTCAAGGCACTGGCATCCAATACTGGACGGATAAAAACTTACAGGATGTGCTGGACTTGGCTCTTGGGTTTCTTAGGCAAGGGGTAGAGGAGGGAAATCCTGAGCTCTTGGAAGATGCGCGCGCCTTTGCTCGGCAGGCAGGCAACCAGAAATTAGAACAGGAATGCCAAGCTTGGATCCTCAAGCTGCAGAGGGATTACGTTTCTGCAGGCCGTCAGTTTTTAAGCTTGGAAAGATCCGCCCTACCCAATAGAAATCTCATCCGAGAAGCCTGGGAGTGCTTTTGGAAGGCAAAAGCTTGGTCAGAGTTGCAGCAGCATCGTTCTACTCACTTTGCCAGGTGCTCCGAGATCCCTAACTACGGTCCTCTGGTGGATTTGATGGCGGTAACCCAAAGCAGCTCTGCCAAGTCCATGGAGCGCTTTCGACAGATAGTTCGAGTGCGAGATTGGTTGAGCGTTGAGGTCAGCCCGAAGCATTCGGATCTGACTTGGAAGGTTTGTGTGGAGAAGTTTTTGGCGGAGCTGGAGGAAGTTTTCGATAACCTAGGGACTTTTTGTCCTAAGCCGGAGGATCGTGAACTTTTTTGGCAAGAGACTCTTGAGGCTTTGAGGGAGCGTTTGGCCTTTCTTGGCCAGCGGCAGCCGTTCGCAGGGCAATATCACAAGATTCTCGGCATCTGTTATTTCCAGCAACAAAAACTTGAGGAGGCAGTTGCCATTTGGGATCAAGGTGGCCAAACGGAGCATTCCCGCTACTACCGAGCCAAGATCCAATTGGAGAAGCCGCCTGGCCAGGTGAGGTGGCTATCCAAAGACCGGCAGGACGCAGCAGTGGTGAGCAAATGGCAGGAGGCGGGACGTCCCCTCGCGGGCGAGTGGGAGGAGTACATCAACGACGTCATTCTCAGCCTGGAGCGCTTGAAAGAGTGGCCGCTGCTGCTGCGAATCCTGATCCGGCGCCGCGAGTGGTGCAGGCTTTGGGAAGTGGTTCAGGCCCACCCACAGGCGTGGCAGCGCGGACATGACTACGAGTTGGTGGCCAGCATGGCTCGAGACATGGAAACCAACTGGGATGAGCTGAGGTGGAAGCTCCCTGGACTGCGGGATTTTCTGCAGGAAGTGGTAAGCAGTGTGCGCGGGGAGCACGCTTGGTGGCTGCAGCCGCTGGAGGTGGGCCTAGCCTACGAGCGACTGGGCTGCTACCGAGATGCGCTCAGGTTTTATGAGCGCTTTGCTGAAAACAGAATCGGTAGAATCCCAAGATGGCAACGCTCTCAGATTCGGCAGCGCTGGCTTTTGGTTCACAAGAAGTACAGAGATTCTCTGCAGGCGGAGGGACGACCGACCGATCTTTTGGCGGAGGAGTTTAGCCGCGCTCGAGAGCGCTGGCGTGAGCAACTGCCCCAGGCAGAGCCCGAGCTGGAGGAATGGGATCCCTGGCCACATGACTTCGTGGAGCACCCCAGCCCTGTTCAAAGTTGGCTGCTGCAGCGGGAGCAAACTGAAGCTCAGAGACTGCAAGTGGCAATCCGCGAGGAACTGAAGCGGCTCAACGAGAGGCAGCTCCAGCAAGTTCATAGCCTGATTCAGCGATTGCTCGGCCCAGGTTGAGAAGGAGTTGGAAGTAGAGCCAACTACCGCAAGATCTGCCGCAGCCGCTCCAGGGCGCGTTGGTTTTCTTCAGGGGTGCCCACCGTTAGGCGCAGCCCGCCGCCGGTGCAGCGCACACAAGTTCCCAGCTCTTGCCAGGCCCGCTGCAGATCCTGGGGATCCCATCCTGCCACCCGGAAGTAGAGAAAATTGGCCTGGCTGGGCCACACCCGCACCCCCGGCAGTTCCTGCAGGGCTTGGTAGAGGGCATCTCGTTCCTGACGGATGAGGGGTAGGTCGGCCAAAAACTCCTCGGCATGTTCCAGGGCGATCTGAACGGCCCACTGGGAGATGGCCGAGAGATTGTAGGGCAGGCGGATGGAGTCCAGCACCTGGATAAGCTGCGGATGGCCGATGGCATAGCCCACCCGGTGAGCTGCCAGGCGAAAGGCTTTGGAGAAGGTGCGCAAGATAACCCAGTTGGGGTGCTCCGCCAGCTTGGGCAGGGCCGTGTGCTGGCTGAACTCAAAATAGGCCTCATCGAGGATCACCAAAATCTCGGCGGGCAACCCTTCAACCCACTCCCACTCAGCGGTGCTCAGGCCATTGCCGGTGGGCGAATTGGGATCTACCAAGCACACCACCCGCACCCGCTGCTCCGCTACGGCCTGTTGACACCGCCCCAGATCCAGAGCAAACGTCTCGGGATGGCGGGGCACCCGCACCACCGGGATCCCCAGGCTCTGGGCTAGGATGGCGTACATGGAAAAGGTGGGCTCTGCAACCAAAACGCTGCCCCGCTCGCCCACACAGGTGGCGATGAGCAGGGAGCGGATTAGCTCGTCGGAACCGTTGCCCAGGCTAATCTGGGCCGGATCTGCCCCGGCATAGGCGGCGATGGCCTGCTTGAGGCCCTGGTGATGAGCATCGGGGTAGCGGTTGCTCGGGATCCCTTTTTCCCAGAGGAGGGAGAGTTTCTGCTTGAAGCCCACCGGCCAATCCCAGGGAAACTCGTTTGCATCCAACTTGTCGGCAGCTTGGGGCGGCACGGCATCATAGGGCTTGAGGTGAAGCAAATCCGGGCGCAGATACCGCAAGGCACACATCTCCCTACCCTAACGGAGCAAGGTACCTATAATAGCAGGGCTGACCCGCTTGCCGATGTAGGCTACAGTGTTCCTAACAGGTACGGGGCTGACGGGGCTCGAACCCGCAACTTCCGCCGTGACAGGGCGGTGCTCTAACCAATTGAACTACAGCCCCAGGAGCTGCGAATACCTATTCTGAACTTAGATGAGGATGGTTGTCAATCATGGTATCTAGTCTGGCGGCCCAGGCAGCAACGCTGGTAGAGGAGGCCCCGCAGAACGGGATCCCGACAGCGGCGATGCAGCAGGTGGCGGAGGTGCTCACCCAGGTGGCCCAACACCTGGATCACCTGCAGTACACCACCTTGCGCTACCCCGATGGTGGCTGGCTGACGGTGCGGGTGGTGGAAAGCTCCGCCGGGGCGGACTCCCCCCCAGAACCCGAGCCCCCCGGCCATCTGTGGATCCCGGCCTTTGGCCACCTGGAAGATGCCCAAGCCACGCTAGCGGAACTTCGGCAGCAAGCGCCGGACTTAGAGGCCACCTCCTTTGGGGTTTTGAAGCTGCTGTTTTTGGCCCTGGGCCTTTCCCGCGCCGAAGGCATCGTCTTTTACGACCAGGCAGGGGATCGGCGGCAAGGGAAAGCCGTGGCCTGCCGACCTCTGGCGGAGCAGGTGAGCCAGGCCCTCCGCAGAGGCCTTCCTCCCATAGCCTAAGGCGGGAACGGATCTGCTCTAGCTCAAGATGGCACCCTGGCGGCGGGCGAACTCCCGCAGCTTCCTATCCATCTGTGCCCCTCGCAGATCCGCTTTGTAAAAGCTGGTGAAGCGCTTGCCCTTTTCTTCGGCTTGGCGTGGCAGGGAAGTTCTGCCGCCTGCAGACCAGAGCACCGACCCGGCTACCACCAAAGCCATCCCAGCCGCCCCCAAGGCATAAACCACATTGCGCGTGGCGAGATGGACGAGCAAAAACGCCAGGCTCCCGGCTCCCAAGAGCCCTCCCAGGCCTGCTAGGATCTCGCCCAAGGTTTTGGCCGAGCCGAGGAGCCGGCTCAAAAAGCGCAGCCAGCGGGGTTGCGGTGTGTTGAAGCGGATCCCGCGCAGATCGGCTCCCTGCAGGTTGGCCCCCGAAAAATCGGCCCCCCGCAGGTCGGCGCAGCGCAAGTCGTAACCGGCTAAGTTCTGGTTGGCAAAAGACTTGCCCCGCAGATCCGCCCCCGCCAAAGACGGGATGCGCGGCGGGGTGGCTGGCTTGATCTGCCCGCCGCCGGTGATGCGGCTGGCTTGGCCCAGTTGGGTAAAACCGGTGGTGCTCCCCCAGCCGGTGGGAACCGATCCCAGGGGCAGCATGTCTCCCGCGCCGGGCCGAGGGAGCGGCGTAGGCGAGAACCCATCTGTTCGGGCAGGGGGGGGAGAGGTTGAACGGCGTCTGGTCCAATCGTCGGAGATCAGCAACGGGCTGGAGCCGGCAGTCAAGGGAGAAGGGGGCAAGATGACCGGCGAGGAAGGCGGGCCCTCCTGCACCGGGATCCCTTGCAGAGCCCGCAACGCCTCGGTAGCCGTGGCAAAGCGCTGGCTGATAACCGGGTGCAGCATGCGGCGCAAAATGGCGTCGAACTCGGGGCTGAGCTGCAGGCGATCCGACCAATCCCATTGGCCCGTGTTGTGGTCGTAAAACTTGGCCGGCGACTCCAGGGTCATCAAGTTGAGGCAGGTGGCGGCCAGCGCGTAGAGATCGCTGGCGGGGCCTACCGCCTGGCCGGCCATCTGCTCCGGCGGAGAAAAGCCCAGGGAGCGAATGGCCGTTCCCTCCTCCGACAACGTGTGGCCTGGCCCAAGCTGCTTCACCGCCCCAAAGTCGATTAGCACCAGGCGGCCATCTTCTTTGCGGCGAATCAGGTTGGCCGGCTTGATGTCGCGGTGGACGGTGTTGTGGCTGTGGACATAGCTGAGGATGAGCAGCACCTCCTGCATCACCTGCCGAGCCTGTTCTTCGGAAAAAGGCCCGTTGCGCCGCATCTCCTGGGCAAGCGTGATCCCCTCAATAAACTCCTGCACCAAGTAGAATTTGCCGCCTTCTTGGAAGTGGGCGTAGAGCTTGGGGATTTGCGAGTGCTCCCCCAGGCGCTCCAACACCTCGGCCTCGCGGTTAAACAGTTCCTCCGCCAGCCTGGCCAGTTGGGGCGAATTTTCAGCCGGGCGCAACTGCTTGATCACCCGCCAGGGCTTGGAGGGCATGTCCTCATCGCGGGCCAAGAAGGTGGCGCCAAATCCCCCCTGCCCCAGACGCTTGAAGGCGCGATAGCGATTGCGCAGCAGCAGCGGCTGCCCGCAGAAGGCACAGGTGGAGGCAGCCGGGGGATTTTCCGGCCGCAGACAGTCCGGATTGAGGCAGTAGCAGTTGGGCATATCATTCAGGCGCTACCGGCTGACGTCTAGGTAACCGAGACGGGGCCGATGGGCGGGCAAGCAAGTTGCCAGAGATACATCTAGCCTAGACCAAGGAGAGAAAAATCTTGCGCATCCGCCTCGAACAGGCTGATCCTAGCGTTTGCCCACTTGGGCTCAATCAGAGAAATCGCTTAGATTGTGTCGCTTTGGGGAGCGACACTGGCCCCATCCGAGAGCGGGAGTTCAACTGCCCCAGAGCCAAAAAACCTAGAATTGATCAATACAGTTACCCTTTGCCTTGGCCATGTCTCCATCCTTCTCCGGTGCCGCCATCCGGCAGGCTTTTCTGGATTTCTACGCCCAGCGGGGCCATCAGGTATTGCCCAGCGCCTCCTTGGTGCCGGAGGATCCGACGGTGCTGCTGACCATCGCCGGCATGCTGCCCTTCAAGCCGATTTTCCTCGGCCATCAGGATCCACAGTACCCACGGGTCACGACTGCCCAGAAATGCGTGCGCACCAACGACATCGAGAACGTGGGACGGACGGCCCGCCACCACACGTTTTTTGAGATGCTGGGCAACTTCAGCTTTGGCGACTACTTCAAAAAAGAAGCCATCACCTGGGCCTGGGAGCTGGTGACAGAGGTGTTTGGCCTGCCGCCGGAGCGCCTGGTGGTGAGCGTCTTTCGAGAAGATGAGGAGGCCTTTGCCCTCTGGCGCGATGCGATCGGGATCCCACCCCACCGCATCCGGCGCATGGGGGAGGAGGACAACTTCTGGGCTGCCGGCCCCACCGGCCCCTGTGGCCCTTGCTCGGAGATCTACTACGACTTCAAGCCGGAGCTGGGGGATGAGCAGATCGACCTAGGGGACGACTCTCGCTTTTTGGAGATCTACAACCTAGTGTTCATGGAGCTGAACCGGGACAGCGAGGGCCGCCTCACTCCCTTGGCCAGGCAAAACATCGACACCGGCCTGGGACTGGAGCGGCTGGCTCAGGTGCTGCAGGGAGTCCCCAACAACTATGAGACCGATTTGATCTTCCCTATTGTGCAGAAGGCGGCCGAGATTGCCCGGGTGGACTACTTCCAGGCCAGCCCCGAGCAGAAAGTCTCCCTCAAGGTAATTGGGGATCACGCGCGGGCGGTGATGCATCTCATTGCCGATGGGGTGATCCCCTCCAACGTGGACCGGGGCTATGTGCTGCGGCGGCTGATCCGGCGGATGGTGCGCCACGGGCGCCTCTTGGGGATCGGCGAGCCCTTTACCCTGCCGGTGGTGGAGACGGCCATCCAGTTGGCGGAGGCCGCCTATCCGGAGGTGCGGGAGCGGGAGGCGGTGATCAAGGCCGAGCTGCAGCGGGAAGAGGAGCAGTTTCTCAAGACCCTGGAGCGGGGGGAACGGCTGCTGTTTGATCTGTTTGCCAACGTCACGGCCAGTGGCGCGCCCAAGCAGATCTCGGGTGCCGACGCCTTCAAGCTCTTCGACACCTACGGCTTCCCGTTGGAGCTGACCCAGGAAATTGCCCAGGAGCGCGGCTTTAGCGTGGATGTGCAGGGCTTCGAGCAAGAGATGGAAAAACAGCGGCAGCGGGCCCGCGCCGCCCACCAAACCCTCGACGTCACGGCCCAGGGATCCCTGGACGAGCTGGCCGAGTTTTTAATCGAGACGGAGTTTTTGGGCTACAGCCAGTCTTCTGCCCGCGGCGTGGTGGAGGCCCTGCTGGTGGAAGGGAAGTCGGTGCCCCAGGTAGAGGCCGGGCAGTCGGTGCAGGTGGTTTTGGATCGCACGCCTTTTTATGCGGAGTCCGGGGGCCAAATCGGGGATCGCGGCTACCTGGCCGGCGACGGAGTGTTGGTGCGGGTGGAGGATGTGCAGAAGCGGGGGGATCTGTTTGTCCACTTTGGCCGGGTAGAACGGGGGATCCTGCGGGTGGGGGATCCGGTGCAGGCCCAGATTGACCTGGCCTGCCGGCGGCGCGCCCAGGCCCACCACACAGCCACCCACCTGCTGCAGGCAGCCCTGAAAAAGGTTGTCGATCCCTCTATTAGCCAGGCGGGATCTCTAGTGGCTTTTGACCGGCTGCGTTTCGACTTTACCCTCTCGCGTCCCCTCACCCCCGAAGAGCTGCAGCAGGTTGAGGATCTGGTCAACACCTGGATTGCCGAGGCCCATCCTGCGCAAGTCTCCATCATGCCCCTGGCAGAGGCCAAAGCCAGAGGGGCAATCGCCATGTTTGGGGAAAAATACGGGGCCGAGGTGCGGGTGGTTGACTTTCCGGGGGTGTCAATGGAGCTCTGTGGCGGCACCCACGTCAGCAACACTGCCGAGATCGGCCTGTTCAAGATCATCTCCGAGAGTGGCGTAGCGGCCGGGATCCGCCGCATCGAGGCGGTAGCTGGGCCGGCGGTGCTGGAATACCTAAACGAGCGGGATAGCGTCGTGCGGGAGCTGAGCGCCCAATTCAAGGCCAAGCCCCAGGAGATCCCGGAGCGGGTGGCGGCTTTGCAGGCGGAGCTGAAGGCCGCCCAGAGGGCGCTCGAGGAGGCGCGCAGCCAATTGGCCTTGCTGCAGGCAGAGCGGCTCCTGCCCCAGGCTGTAGCTGTTGGCAATCTGCAGATCTTGGCGGCGGAACTGGGATCCACTCCCCCCGAGGCGCTGAAAACTGCTGCCGAACATCTGCTCCACAAACTGGGAGAAGGGGCAGTGGTGCTGGGATCGGTGCCGGAAGCTGGCAAGGTCAGCCTGGTTGCGGCTTTTAGCCCGGCGGTGCAGAAACTTGGTCTCAAAGCGGGCTCCTTTATCGGCGAGATCGCCAAGCTGACAGGCGGCGGTGGCGGTGGGCGGCCCAACCTGGCCCAGGCCGGCGGCAAACAGCCAGAGAAACTGGCCCAAGCCCTGCAGGTGGCCCAGGAGCGGCTACAGGCAGAGCTGTCTTCAGGCTTGGGCAGTTAGGAGCTGCCGCCTTACCCCATAATGAAAGCCGGGGATTTTCCGCGCCAGCCATGACGCCCAACAGCTTGTCCAGTGCCATCGATCTCAGCCAAAAGCGCATCTTGCTTACCGGAGGGAGCGGCTTTTTGGGCAAACACGTCCTGCAGCAGTTGCAACTCCTGGGGGTCAAGCCGGAGCAGGTGCGGATCCCACGCTCCCGCACCCACGACCTGCGCCGCTGGGAGGTCTGCCAAGAGGTGGTGCAGGGACAAGATGTCGTCATCCATTTGGCGGCCCACGTGGGCGGCATCGGCCTCAACCAGGCCAAGCCGGCGGAGCTCTTCTACGACAACCTGATCATGGGATCCCAGCTCATCCACGCCGCCTACCTGGCGGGGGTGGAGAAGTTTGTCTGCGTGGGCACCATCTGCGCCTATCCCAAGTTCACCCCCGTCCCCTTCAAGGAAGAAGATCTCTGGAACGGCTACCCGGAGGAGACCAACGCCCCCTACGGCATCGCCAAGAAAGCCCTGCTGGTGCAACTGCAGGCCTACCGGCAGCAGTACGGCTTCAACGGCATCTACCTCCTGCCGGTAAACCTCTACGGCCCCATGGACAACTTCGATCCGGAAAGCTCCCACGTGATCCCGGCCTTGATCCGCAAGGTGCATGAAGCCCAGCAGCGGGGCCAGAACTACGTCGAGGTGTGGGGAGATGGCAGCCCCACCCGCGAGTTTTTCTACGCCGAAGATGCGGCTCGGGGAATTCTCCTGGCCACCCAGCTCTACAACAGCCCTGAGCCACTCAATTTGGGCACCGGCGAGGAGATCTCCATTCGGGATCTCATCGCCCTCATCTGCGAGCTGATGGAGTTTCGGGGCGAGATCCGCTGGCAAACCGACAGGCCCAACGGCCAGCCGCGCCGCTGCTTGGACGTCTCCAAAGCCCGCGAGAGGATAGGTTTTGTGGCCAAGGTGAGCCTGCGGGAGGGGCTGCAGCGCACCATCGAGTGGTACCGCCGCCACGCCCCGGCAAACTAGGCAACAACCTGGCTCTCCAGGCGGCCATCCTCCATGTGCAACACCCGGTCGGCAATGTCGAGGATGCGGTTGTCGTGGGTCACCATGAGGATGGTGCAGCCCTGCTCTCGCGCCAACTTCTCCATCAGGGTCACCACCTCGCGGCCCGACTTGCTGTCCAGGGCTGCGGTCGGCTCGTCGGCCAGCACCAACTTGGGGTGGCTGACCAGGGCCCGCGCGATGGCTACCCGCTGCTTCTGCCCTCCCGAAAGCTGCTCCGGGTAGTAGTGGACGCGATCCCCCAAACCCACCGCCGCCAGCATCGCTTCTGCCTGCTGCTGCACCTGTTGAGGAGAAAGGCCGTTGTGCAGCTCCAGGGCCATGCGCACATTTTGGGCCGCCGTCAGGGAGCGCAGCAGGTTGTGGGCCTGGAAGATGTACCCCACCTGGCGGCGGATCTGGATGAGGGTGTTGGGCTTAGCGCCCCGCAGCTCCTGCCCCAACACCCGCAGGCTGCCCTCTTGCACCGAGCGCAACGCTCCCAGGAGCGTGAGCAGCGTGGTCTTGCCGGAGCCAGAGGGGCCGGTCAACAACACGATCTCCCCCGGCTGCAAAACGAAGTTGATGTCAAAAAGCACTTGCTTGCGCAGGGATCCCTCGCCAAAGTAGTGGTTCACCCCTTCGGCTTTGACCACCGGCTCAACGGCATGTTGGGTGGAAGCGAGGGCAGCTTGATCGAGAAGGGAAGGCAGCATAGGGAGCTCAAAATCTCAAACAACTTGGGTTGACAATTCAATTCAGTAACCGCTTGGGCCATCATCGGAACCGCCGCGATTGAACCATCCAGAAGCCTATTGAAGGGATCCCAGAAGTCTTTGGGCAGTTGATCAAGCTATTCAACAATCCATCTGCCTCCTCCATTCTTGCCAAAACTTAGAAAATGTCGGCGGGATCGGCTGCCCGCAGCCGCCGCACGGCAATGGCCCCCGAGATAAAGCACATGCTCACTGCCAGCAGCAGCACCAACACCGCCCGGTTGAAGGTCATGGCGATCGGCAGCAACGTAGCATTGGCCGTCAAATCGTAGAGCAAAACTGCCAGGGCAAAAGCTGGAATATACCCCAAGCCGGCCAGCAAAATAGCTTCTTGAAACACCACCCCCAACAGGTAAGTATCCGTGTAGCCCATGGCCTTGAGGGTGGCATATTCCGCCAGGTGATCGGATACATCGGTGTAGAGGATCTGATAGACAATCACAATGCCGACGATGAAGCCCATGGCCACCCCCAGGCCGAAAATAAAGCCGATGGCCGTGCCCTCCTCCCAGTAGCTTTGCTCCATATCGATAAACTCTGCCCGCGACAGCACCCGCACATCTTCCGGCAGCAAGGCCCGCATCTGCTGCACCAACGGCTGGGGATCCACTCCCGGCTGCAGCTGCACTACGCCGATATCCACCAGGCCGCGCTCCCGCTGGGGAAAGATGCGCAGGAAGTTGAGGTCGCTGGTGAGGATGGTGCCATCGGCGCCAAAGGTGGCCCCCATCTTGAACAGGCCCCCCACCTGGACGCGGCGGTTGCCTACTTCAGTAAAAACTTCTCGACCGGCCTCAAACCACTCCGGGATGGGGCCAAACTCGCTGCGGGAGCGGCGGTCGAAGAGCACCACGTCTGCTTTCTTGATCTCCTCCAACTTGTCGGGGGTCAGCTCCGGCAACTCCAGCAGGTCGGCAGAGGGATCCACCCCCACCACAAAGATGCTGCGGGTGCGGCGGGTCTGGGGGTTTTTCCAGAGGGCAAAGCCCACATAGACGGGCGAGATGGCCCGTACCCCCTCAAAGCCCAACGCCTGGTAGAGCCGCCGCTGGGAAAAGGTGTTCATGGCAATGAGGGCGTTGGACTGGGGGCTGACCAGGAAGATCTCCCCTTTGAGGGCGACGTGGAAGCGGATGGCGCTTTCCAAGAGGCTGTCCTGGAAGCCCAACTGCATGAACATGAGAATGCAGGCAAAGGCAATGCCCGCCAGGGCCACCAGCAGGCGGATCTTCTCCCGCGTCAACTGCAGCCAGGCCAAGGGGATGCGCCGCCCGATAAACGCTACGCTGAACAGGCCGGACATTCCCCCCTCCTACCCCTCGACCTCGATGGCCACATCCACCTGCAGGTTGGTCAGGCCGGCCACGCGGGCGCTGCTTTCCGGATCCAGGCGGATGTACACCTCCACCACGCGGGCATCCACATCGGCGGCGGGGTCGGTGTTGAGCACGTCTTTTTTGCCGATCTGCAGGCCCACCCGCTCCACCCGGCCCTGCAGCGTTTCTGGCAGCGCGCGGTTGCTGATGGTGGCCCGTTGTCCGGGCCGCACCCGCAGGATGTCGGTTTCGTAGACCTCCGCCACCACCATCATCTGGTCGGTGTTGCCCAGCTCGAGGATCCCTGTGTCGGCAGCGATAACTTCCCCAGGCCGCGTGCGGATCTTGAGCACCTGGCCGGCCCGGGGGGCGCGGATGAGGGTGCGCTCCAAGCGGGCCTCCGCCAGCTCCAGGTTGCGGGCCAGGGATCCCAGTTGCACTTGCGCTTGCGCCCGCCTCAGCCCCGCTTCAGCAGCTTGCACCTGGGCTTGGGCGTTGCGCAGATCCCGCTCGCGGGCCAGGCGCAGTTGATCCAGAGTGGCCTCGGCAGCCCGCAAGTCCTCCTGCCGTTGCCGCACCAGCAGAGCTTTCTGGTCTAGCTCCTGCTGGGAGATAGCCCCCTCCTGCCACAGGGCCTGGAAGCGAGCCAGGTTGGCCTCGGCATCGGCCAGCTCCGCCCGAAGGCGCTCCACCACCGCTTCCTGGGATCGGATCTGCATCTGTTGCGGTTCGTCTAGGCGGCTGAGGCGGGTGCGCGCCTCTTCCACTTGAGCTTGGCCAAAGCGGGTCTCGGCCTCCAGCCGGGCGCGGGCTTCTTGGAGTTGGGCAGCAGCATACTCCCGCTCGGCCAGGCGCTCTCGATAGCTTTCCAGACGGGCCAACACTTGCCCCGCCCTCACCCGCTCCCCTTCGGCCACTAGCAGCTCTCCCAGTCGCTCTCCCGGAGGGCCGGCCACCCGCACCACCTCTCCTTCCGGCTCCAGGCGACCCAGGGCGCCAACGCGGGGAGGTAGCCGCGTCTCCTCCGTTGCATTCTCTGATACGGATTGGGTGGCCGCCTGCTGGCTCAGGCCCAGCCAGGCCAGCCCAGTTCCGGCCAGCAATCCAGCTCCCGCAATAGACCAGAGTAGCCGCTGATTCATCGTTCCCTACTCGTTGAGTTTTGCGGTTGAGGTCGGTCGTTACAGTTGCAATTCTTTAATAAATGTAAAGTTTATGGGGCAAGGATGTCCAGGTTTTTCTCATGTGTTTATTTTTCGGGTATTCGTTTTTCTCCGGCTTGTCTTCGGTTGTCGACCTTCGTCGGCTACCTAACCCAAGGGATTCCTGATATGATCTGCCGTGTCCGGGGCCTTTCTGCAGGTGCCGATTTCTAGGTGTGGTGCGAGGAGTGAGGTGGAGTTGCGATGGTGGAAACAGTTGGGGGGAAAGATGCCGTTGCGCCGGCGCCAGCTCGTTCTCCATCTCCGCCTGCGAAAAATTTGGATCCGTTGAACCCGCTACTTCCGGCTTATCATTTTGTCGGGATCGGCGGGGTGGGGATGTCGGCTCTGGCTTACATTTTGGCCAAGCAGGGGTTTCGGGTTTCAGGGTCGGATATTGCCGCCAATGGCCGCACCCGTCGCCTGGAAGCCTTGGGGGTGCGCTTTATTCAGGGGCACACTCTGGAGGGTTTGGCCGGGGATCCCCAGGTGGTCTACTCCAGCGCCATTCGCCCCACCAACCCGGAATTAGCGGCGGCGCTGGACAAGGGACTAAAGGTTTGGCATCGAGCCGATTTGCTGGCTGCCCTGTTTAACCATCGTCCCAGCATTGGGGTGGCGGGCACCCACGGCAAGACCACTACTAGCAGCATGATTGGCTACATGTTACTGGCGGCGGGCTGGGATCCCACCTTGATCATCGGCGGGGAGATGGACGCCTGGGATGGCAATGCCCGTCTAGGCCAGGGGGAATACCTGGTAGCCGAGGTGGACGAGTCGGATGGATCCCTGGTGCGGCTCTATCCCCAAATTGGCGTGATCACCAACATTGAGCTAGACCACCCGGATCACTACGCCAATCTGGAGCAGGTGATCCGGGCCTTTCAGCAGTATGGGCAGCAGAGCCAAACCCTGGTGGCCTGTCTGGACTGCCCCAACGTGGCCACCCACCTCAAGGTGGACATCGGCTACAGCCTGGCCGGCCATCCCCAAGCCCAGTACCAGGCCCGTCAGATCCTCTACACTGCCGATTGCACCTCTGCCGAGATCTGGGAAAGGGGATCCCTCCTCGGCCAGCTCCGCCTGCAGGTGCTGGGATCCCACAACCTCAGCAATGCTCTGGCCGCGGTTGCCGTGGGGCGGCAGCTGGGCTTGGAGTTCCCCGTGATTGCCTCTGCTCTGGCCCAGTTTCCGGGAGTGCGGCGCCGCTTTGAGCACAGGGGCGAGGTGGGTGGGGTCACCTTTATCGACGACTATGCCCATCATCCCAGCGAGATTCGGGCTACGCTGCGGGCGGCACGGCTGCAGCAGCGGCGGGTGGTGGCGGTGTTCCAGCCCCATCGCCACAGCCGCTTGGCCAAGTTGTTCCAGGACTTTGCTTGCTGCTTTGCGGATGCGCAGGTGGTGGTGATCGTGCCCACTTATGGGGCGGGAGAAGCAGCGCCTGAGGGCTCCGACAGCTTGCGGCTGGCCGTGTCGGTGGCGGAGCACCATCCCCATGTACGTTATGTGTCTTCTTTGCCGCAATTGCCGCAGGTGTTGCCGTCTATCTTGCAACCTGGAGATCTGGCAATTTTTTTGGGCGCAGGCGATCTCAATCAACAGATAGCCGCTACGATGCGGGCCTATGCGGCTCGGCTGGGGGAGCAGCCTCTGGCAAACTTTGAAGGGAAATTGCCGGGGCAAGCGGAGGATGGGATCAGGGAGATGGGGGCTTCTGAGGTATTGGCATCATGACTACAGCTCCCTGCGTGCCCAATGCCTCAAGCGTTGCCCGACTCTCTGGACGGATTCAAGCGGGGATCCCCTTGGCCCCTCTGACCAGCTTTCGGGTGGGCGGCAAGGCGGAGTGGTATTGCGAGCCGCACAACAATCTGGAGCTGCAGCAATGTTTGGCCTGGGCGCGGGCGCAAGGGATCCCGGTTACACTGTTGGGGGCGGGCAGCAACCTGCTCATCAGCGATGCCGGCCTGCCGGGGCTGGTGATCCACACCCGGCGTTTGCGCGGGATGCAACTGTTGGAGGGGGGGAGGATCTGGGCCGCTGCCGGAGAACCTTTGGTTAACCTGGCGCGGGCAGCCGCCAAGCGGGGCTGGAGTGGCTTGGAGTGGGCCATCGGGATCCCGGGCACGCTGGGGGGAGCGGTGGTGATGAATGCCGGCGCCCACGGGCGCGCCATGTCGGACGTGTTGGTGGAAGTGCAGATTTTGGATGAAGAGCAGGAGCCCTGCCGCTTAGAACCGGTCGATCTGCAATTTGGCTACCGCCGCTCGCGGCTACAGGACTCTCCTTGGACGGTGACGGGGGCAACGCTGCAGTTACTCCCAGGCCGGGATCCGGCTCAGGTGCAGCGACAAACCCAGCGCCACCTCAACCAGCGCCTGAGCTCTCAGCCCTATCATCTGCCCAGTTGTGGCAGCGTCTTTCGCAACCCCGAAACCTATCCTGCCGGCTGGCTAATTGAGCAGGTGGGGTTGAAGGGGTACCGCATCGGTGGGGCCCAAATTTCAGAGCGCCATGCCAACTTCATCCTCAATTGTGGTCAGGCCAGCGCCAACGACATCTACCGTCTGATTTGCTTGGCCCAAGAAAAGGTTTATCAACGATGGTCGATATTCCTAGAGCCAGAAGTGCGCATTCTGGGATCTTTTGACGATCCTTTGATAAGTTAATTTGGCCTACCCCATTTTTTGATGATTGGATGGTTCTGATCTTGAACTGTCCTCACCAGTCCTTGATGGATTCTCGTTGATTATTTTGCGTCAGTTTATGGTTAGGGCACGGCTACTTTACGTCGCTTAATTGCACAACTAATTGCACAACTCAATCAGTCCCCCACAAGCGCGGAAGAACGCCGCTATTTGATTGGCGGGAACGGGAACACCGCCACGAAGATCTGAACTAGGATCCGGCTTCAGAGCGGCACAACGACTGAAACTCGAAGGGACTCCGCCCGCTACGGGATCCCGAGCAGCCATCGCCAAGTTTCGTTTTTGAACAGGATCCACACCCCTAATCTCATCAAAATCCAGGGTACCCAGCGCTCTCCCTGTTCAGCCAAGATCTTGGCCACTTCCGGTTGCACCGTCAGCCTTTGAGCCATGGCAAACCACAGCCCTTTCATCAAAAAGAAAATTATAGAAAAGAGAGCCAACTGGAGAGGGGTGCTGCCGGCAAACAAAGGAACGTACAAGCTGATGTTATCCCCGCCATTGGCAAAGGTGAGGAGCATGGACAGCAGAGCTGGCGAGGGCAAAAAGAGCAGCCCAGTCTTTGCGGGTGGTCGATCTTGCAGTTTTTCCAGCTCTTTCGACAGGGCTTCTTCCGCTTCAGATCGCCACAATTTCCAGCCGCCCACCGCCAGCGGGATCAGTCCCAGCAGGCCAATGGCAGATGGCGGCAGCACCAGGCCCCCCAAGTACCCCAAAAGGCTGATCAAGATCAATCCTGCCAAGCCCAAGTAGCCCCCCAGCTAAACCTGCCAGCCCTTCCAAGTAGGTTGGATCTGCACCTGGGCAAACAACACAACCAGCACAAAAAAGTCGTCGATGTGGGTGGCAATAAAGGCGAGGATCCCTTCCGCCAGCGTTGTCCAGAAAAGAGGGAGAGGCATGAGCTTAAGAAGTGGGGAAGAGGGCGCCGATATCGACAAGGTGAAGCTGCACCAGCCCGAGGATCGCCAAAGTGTAGGCAGTAGAAGAAGCCAAACTAATAACGAGATCGCGCTTTATGTTGCGGGGTTTATCCCCTTGCTCAACCACATCAGTAGCGCCAAACTGCATCAGGAGAAGGCCAATCAAGTTGGAAAGCCAGTACCCGGCAAGGGTTCCTCCCAAAAGCCACTGGGGCTGCCACAAGCTGCAGAGGTAGCCAAATCCATAGGCAATGGGTAGGTTGAAGAACAAATCGTTCCACCAGGAAAAGGGCGAGAGCATAAACCCCAAAACCAGTAAAATGCCACCTCGGAACTTCCTCCCCATCGGCTCTGTCTTCCGCGTTGCGTCTCCCTAATGTTACTTCACAGTGCTTCATGACAACCCAGAGAGAATGCCTGGCCCTGCACCTGGGAGAATGGCACGGGCTCTTTTCCGAGTATCGACCCACCGCCCACGGCTGGGAGCTGGTGGGCCAAAAGCGCAGCCTCATCACCTTTGAGGCTTTGGATCGGGACGCAATCCGCCAAACCAATGCCTACTACCCCCTAGAGGGATCCCCTACCCCAACAAGCCGCCAGAGCTGGGTCTATCAAGATTTCTCGCCCGGCTTGCGCTTTTTCCCCGATGGCTCCTTTTCCAACGGGCAGCTGCAGCTGGCACCGTTTGGCGATTTTGCCGTCGAGCAGGGCTTTCTTTGGGGAGAGCGCAAGGCGCGGGTGGTGCAGCAGTGGGATCCCCAGGGCCGCCTGGTGCGGGTGACGGTCATCTTGGAGCGGCGCGGCCAGGTGCTGGATCTTGGGGCCGACTTTCCTGCGCTGACCCAAGCGCAACTGGGAGAGGCCTTGCAAGGGCGATGGCGGGGGATCGCCCAGAGCTTTTCTGCTGCCGATAGCTTGCTCAGCGAAACTCATGTAGATCTCTCAGAGTGGGCCAGCCCTTGGGATCCCTTGCCGGGGGGGCTGTGGATGGGCGGGCCGGATCCCTTGCCCATCCCCACCCTTCATCGGGATCGCCGCTTTTCCCTCAGCCTGAGCTGGTTTCCGGAAGGGCCGGAGGGCCGCCACCTGCTGCGCCTGGTGCGCGACTACGACGAGGGCGGCGCCTGGCAGCGGGTTACGCTGATGCGGCTGGAGCGGGATCCGGGGTGAGAAAGGCGCAGACCTGGGCAAACACCGTCTCCCGCTCGCAGTCCAAGGTGAGAACGTGGTCGGAGCGCTCCAGCCAATGCAGGGTCTTCTCGGCGGATCCCAGCTCCCGGTAGAGCCACGCCGCCTGGTCGGGATCCACCACTGTATCTTGGCGCGGCTGCAGGATGAGGGTGGGAACTTGGATGCTGGCTACTTCCCCCCTGACCCGCTCGATGAGCTCAAGGGCGCTGCGCACCGCCGTTAGATTGAAGCTGCGCAAATAGGCCACTCTTTCTGCCAACGCGCGGACATCGCCATCCCGAATCGGCAGGCGAAAGCGGGGAACCTCTTCCAAGAGCCAGCCCAGGCTGTTGAGGTACTGCTCCGGGCGAAAGAGATAGTACCAGCGGTGGCGAATGGCAAAAAACGGCGCCAGCAGGATCAATTTGTGGACAGGGTGGGCAAAGGCCAGGTGCAGCGCCAACAGGCAGCCGGTGGAAAACCCCACCAGCGAAAGGCGCGGGTACTCCTGCTGCAGCGCCAGGTAATGTTCCAAAACCCGCCCGTACCACTCCGTCCAGCGGGAAGGGGGCATGCGGGGTGCCGGGCGGTCGTGGCCGGGATAGTTAAACCCCTGCACCGTCAGGCCGGCTGCCAACAGCCGCTCCGCCAGCCACTGCAACTCGTAGACGCCACCCCCCAACCCGTGCAGCAGCAGGCAGGCGTGCTCCCGTGATCCCCGCCACAGAAAAGGCTCGTTGCTCAGCATTGAAAACCTCGCGTCAAGACAGGACAGGATCCCTTTCTAGCCCAGCGCAATATCGAGCAGCAGCATCAACACAAACCCACTGAGAACGCCAAAGGTGCCCTCCCGCTCCAACCCCTGCCGGTGCGACTCGGGGATGATCTCATCCGAGATCACAAACAACATCGCACCAGCGGCAAAGGCCATGCCCCAGGGCAGCAGCGGCTGAGCCAAAGTGACCACCGTCGCTCCCACGATGCCGCCGATGGGCTCTACCAGCCCGGTCAGCAGGGCAATGGCAAAAGCAAACAGCCGCGAATACCCCTGGCTGGCCAGCGACAAGGCCACCACCAGCCCTTCCGGCATGTTCTGCAGGCCGATCCCCAGGGCCAGCGCCAACCCATCGCTGACTTGGCCGGTGGCAAATCCCACCCCCACCGCCAGGCCTTCCGGGAAGTTGTGCAGGGCAATGGCAATGATGAAGAGCCAGATCCGCTTTAGGTGGGCGCGGTTCTCCCCTTCAGCCCCTTTGAAAAAGTGCTCGTGGGGAAAAAGCTGGTGGGCACTCTCCAGAAAGATCGCCCCCAACAACAGGCCCGCCACCATCACCACGGCCGCCCCGAACTGGGAATATCCCAGCGCCAGCGCCGCCTCGGTGCCCGGCACCACCAGTGAAAACGAGGTGGCGGCCAACATCACCCCACCCCCAAACCCCAGCAGGATCCCTTGCACCCTCTCCGAGAGCGAGGGAAGAAAAAGGGCCGGCAAAGCCCCCAGCCCCGTTGCCAAGCCGGCGATAAAGCTAGCCAGGGATCCCATCGCGATTGGATGCACAAGATCCTCCTTACCAAGCCAAATGCTTTTCAATTTTTCCCTTTTTTTGCCTGCCTGGGAAACCCTCCACCAGCTCTTTTTCCTTGACGGCTGAAAATGACTCTCTGGCTGCTTAGCCTAGGGATCCTGAAGCTGCCAAGCAGTATAAACCTAGGTGTCAGTGCTTCTCATCACTCCCAACAAGCTGGTTTCGAGGCTAAGCTTTCTCTAGTTGAGCGGCCACTCCTCCTGCGGAAAACAACCTGTTGGTGTGTTTAGGTGGCGATAGTGAGGAAAAAGCAATGAAGAAAAAAGCAATTGCAACCCTTGTAACTCTAAGTCTGGGCGGAGTTTGCTTAGGGCTAGCCGGCTGCGGTGGCGGCGGAAGCGGTGGGACGATAGTGCCTACACCGACACCTACGCCGACTCCGACACCTACGCCGGGTGCCCCGACTTTTAGCAAGGCATTTAATCCTACCTCGGTCTCGCTGGCTGCTGCTGACCCTAATCCCAAAACAACTCTGACCTACAGGATTACCAACACCGCTGCCCTGCCCCTGACTGGTCTAGCTTTTTCCGACGACTTGCCTAACGGTTTGGTCATTGCCAATCCCAATAACCTGAACAATGGCTGTGGGGGGACGGTGATAGCTCCACCAGCAACCACTTCCATCTCGTTGGTCAACGGCTCATTGGCAGCCAACGCTAGCTGCACCATCAGCCTGGATCTTCAGGTTACAGCCACGAGACCGGGATCCCTGACCAGCTCCGCGGTACCCCTGAGCAACAACCAAGGGCTCAATGCCACCGCTGCGGCTATCAACCTAACGGTAACGGTGCCAGCTCCCACCTTTACCATGGCCTTTGATCCCAGCACGAGTGTCGCAGCGGCCAGTGGCAACGCCACCGGAACCTTGACATTTACCATCACCAACAACGCAGCCATTCAATTGACGGGCTTGGCCTTTGAACACACCTTTCCGGCGCCTCCTAATACTCCTCCTTTGCAAATTGCCGCTGGGGCGGCTTTTATACCTTCGTGCGGCTCCCCCACTCTCACAGCCACGGCGGGTACGGCCGTCATTCGATTCACCGGAGGACGAGTAGCCCCAGGACAAACTTGCATAGTGGACATCCCTGTCCAAGTGGCAGTACCAGCAACCGCGACCTCAGGCACCCTCTACACCTACGTCAACAACCCGGTGAGGTTGACCAGCGAGGAGGCTGCCCCTGTTACAGTGGGGCCAGTAATCTGGAGAGTTCGGGTGCAGTGAATTAGTCCTTACAAAAGCAGCTCGGCAATTTGAACGGCGTTGAGGGCCGCACCTTTGCGGATTTGATCCCCGCACAGCCACAGCTCCAGGGCCTTGGGCTCGGAGATGTCTTGGCGGATGCGGCCCACCGCCACTTCATCCTTGCCGGCCACGTCGATGGGCATGGGAAAGCGGTTCTGCTGCCAATCTTCAATGAGCACCACCCCAGGGGCCTGGGCCAGGATTTGCCGGGCTTTTTCCACAGGGAAGGGCTGTTCAAACTCCAGGTTGAGGGCCTCGGCGTGGGTACGTAGCACCGGCACCCGCACACAGGTAGCTGTCAGCCACAGGTTGGGGGATCCCATAATCTTGCGGGATTCGTTGACCATTTTCATCTCTTCCTGGCAGTAGCCGTTCTCTTGCAGGGGGCTGTTGTGGAGGAAGAGGTTAAAGGCAATGGGGTAAGGGAACACCTGGGGCTGCAACGGCTGCCCCTGGAGGTAGGCGCGGGTTTGCTCTTGCAGCTCCACCATGGCGCGGGCCCCGGCCCCGCTGGCGGACTGGTAGGTGGCGGCCACCACGCGGCGCAGCGGGATGTGGCGATGCAGGGGGTAGATGGCCACACACATTAGGATGGTGGTGCAGTTGGGGTTGGCGATAATTCCCCGGTGGCGAAAGGCTTCCTGGGGGTTGACCTCCGGCACCACTAGCGGAACATCGGGATCCAGGCGAAAGGCGCTGGAGTTGTCGATCAGCACCGCCCCCGCCTCGACGATGGTTTTGGCCCAGGTTTTGGAGACACCGGCACCGGCAGAGGCCAACACCAGGTCTAGGCCCCGGAAGGCCGCTTCTGAAACTGGTTCCACCGGGATCCGCTCCCCCTTGAAGGTCAAATAGGTGCCCGCCGAGCGGGGCGAGGCCAACAGCTTCAACTCTGCCACCGGAAAGTGGCGCTCTTCCAGCAGTTTCAGCAGCTCCGCTCCTACGGCTCCTGTGGCCCCTAGGATGGCTACCCGTTGTTGCCGTCCCATGCTTTCTTGTCCTCAGGTTTTCCTAATTCTAGGGTTCCAGAGGTGGCTGTAATCGAGGCCAAAGCAGCCTGCACCTCTGCCAGCTCGACTTGATCGGTCAGCTCGGCCTGGCCGATGCGGCGGGGCAGAACGAAGCGAATCCGCCCCTGTTTGACTTTCTTGTCGGCCTGCATTGCCTGCAGCACTGCCTCCCAAGGGATCCCGGCAGGCCAGTGGCTGGGCAGTCCTGCTTTCTCGATCAGGCGTCGTTGCCGTTCGGCTTCGGTGGCACTCCACCAACCCAGGCGGCGGGCAATCTCCCCGGCAGCTACCATGCCGATGGCAACAGCCTCCCCGTGCAGATAGCGGCGGTAGCCGGTGGCAGCTTCTAGGGCATGGCCGAGGGTGTGGCCGTAGTTGAGGATGGCCCGCAAGCCCCCTTCGCGTTCGTCCTGCTGCACCACCCAGGCTTTGCACTCGGCACAGCGCCGCAGCAGATAGTGCAAGTCTGAGGGGGCAAAATCGGTGTAGCGGCCTAGCCTGGGCTGCTTTTCCAGAAACTCAAACAGGTCGGCGGCCTGGATGACACCGTATTTGATCACTTCCGCTAGGGCAGAGGTAAACTCCCGCCGGGGCAGGGTCTGCAACACCGTTGGATCCATCCACACCAGGCGCGGCTGATAAAACGCCCCAATGAGGTTTTTCCCGCCAGGATGGTTGACACCGGTCTTGCCGCCAATGGCCGCATCCACCATGGCCAAAAGCGAAGTGGGCACCTGCACCCAAGGGATCCCGCGCAGCCAAGTGGCGGCGGCAAACCCCACCATATCCCCAATGACCCCCCCTCCCAGGGCCACGAGGGTGGAAGAGCGCTCCAGGCCAAAGCTCAAGGCAGCATCGTAGATCTTGGCCACCGAGCGCAGGGTTTTGTAGCGCTCGCCGGCGGGCAACAGAAAAAGACGGGCAGCAAACCCCGCTTGTTGCAACCCTTGCATCAACTTTTCGCCAAAATGCTTGGCAATGCCGGGGTGGCTCACCACCAGCGCCTTGCCCGAAAGTCCCCTGGCTTGCAGTTGGGATCCCAACTGGATAAGGCTGTGGCCGCCGGAGCCTTCGGGGGACTGGATGAGAATGTCGTAGGAGCCGTGGGGAAGCTTGACGGGGATCAGACAGGGATCCATAGGTGCTGCTGTTGAAGAGATGGGATCCATTGACACTCCCAGCGCCTAAAGGCGGGGGATTCTTACGCAGTCCACAAAAGAACCCGTAACGGCGTTGTCAAAGCGCCTCTAGACAGTTCCTGAAGGCCGCGGCAGGTTTGGTCTTAAACTCATTCCTTCTTGCCAGGAGAGCCTCAGCTTTTTCTTAAAGCTACTGAGTGCCTCAGTTACAGACTTACAGGTCTGTTGTGCGGCGGAAACATACATTGCGATGAAGTGCTTGTTTTGGGTTCTCGCCATCTCAGCACAAAGCTCACCATAGCTTGCCCATCGCTTCGTTTTGAAATAGACTTGTCTCGCATAGTACAAAGCACAGTTGTACACTTTATTAGACTGTTGACACAAGTACTCTAATAGGGGGACTAGCTCTCTGTTCCTGACTCGAACCTGCTGACAGCCGTACTCCATCATTGTTGGCAAGCGGCATGACAACCGCAGTCTAACATGGGCAAGCGATAGTGCGAGAGGAAAGTCAACGGTACAATCACTACAACCATGCTGTGGGGCTAGCGGTTGTTTATCTTATTTTTTGGCCAAAGAGAAGGAAAAAGGTCTTGGTAGGAGAAGTCAGGAAGAGGTTGTTTGAGCTATGAAACTATATCAACGACCCCCATCATGGGTAAGCGACTAAAGTGGCTAGCGAGCTTTTCCGCCCTGCACTCAAGTGCGGGGCTACCAAGCTATCCTTTTGTGTGGCACGTTCTGTTGCTTGATGTTCTTCCCATGCCTCCTGGCTTGCCCAGTCCTACGGCCCACTGCAAGTGAACCGCGCAGCGGGGCAGGTAGGAAACCCTTTCTCAGCTTACAAGGCTACCCTCGCCTACTGCTCGCGCCAGCGGTGCGAAGCGTTCCCCCCAGATGCGAACCTCCACCCTACGGGGAAAACGGATCCCAGCGGCCTACTCAGGGCAAAACCGGCAGCACCGGCAGAATCTCAACTTCGGTGCGCTGGGTTTGGGGGAGAGATTGCGAAGGCCAAGTGGGGCCGCCGGAGCCATAGGCAGCAGGGCTGACCATGCTGTGCTCGGCGATAAGCTGGTTGAGGCGGGCGATGCGCTCCGCGACAGGGGGATGGGTACGCAAGAAGTCCGGCAGGGATGGACGGGATTGCAACTTGGCCAAAAATTGCGACATGCCCCTGGGATCGAAGCCAGCGCGATAGGCGGCCCACAAACCTTTTTCGTCGGCAACAAACTCGTTTTCGCGGCTTTGCGGTCGGCGCACTCCCAGCTCCAGGGCTAGGGCGGCCAAGGTGTTGTCATCGAGTCCCAGCAATTGGGCGCCGAAGCGGGCGGCGGCAGCCTGCTGCAGTTGCTGGAGGCCGTGACGTTCGCTGATATGGGCGATTTCGTGGCCCAAGACAGCAGCAATTTGGTCGTCGTTGTCGGCAGCTTCCAGGGCGCCAGTGGTGATGTAAACAAAACCACCCATCGTGGCAAAGGCGTTGATGTCTGGATCCTCCACCACCTGAAAGGTATAGGGCAAGTTAGGGCGTTCGCTGTGGGCGGCCACCCGCTGGCCGATGCGGTTCACCCGCTCCACCCAATAGAAATTTGAACTGACGCGAATCTGTCCGCGGGCTTTCAGTTGCTGGTCGATCTGGCGGCCCAAGCTCACCTCTTGGGCGTCGTTTAACTGGCTCACCTGCAGCCATTGCAGGCCGTGGATCAGCAGCCGAACCAGGTCTTGGGCCTGGGCAGGGGATCCCATCCCGGCGGCAAGGATGGCCAGCAGAGCAAAGGCAACCGGCTTGGCCACGCGGCAACTCCGCCGCTGGGGGGGGATGGGGCCCACCGACGGGATTGCCTCGACAGCAGAGCGAGGTTTCAATACCCGCATTGGATCCCTCCAAGACAACCTTCTCTCAGGCTAGCGATCTGGCAATGGGATCGTCCTACCAGAAATGGGCAACCCCTCTACTCTTTTGGCTACTTTGGCTGAGATTGCAGCAAGGGGAAGTGTTTCCGCAGCCAGGCTTCTGCCTCAGCGCGAGTGGTAAGCTCGCCGTTGAGGGTGAGGCAGCGCAGGCGCTCCAAGATCTCCTGAAAAAGAGGGCCCGGCTTGTAGCCCAGGCAACGCAAATCGTGCCCGTTGAGGGGTGGCTTCACCCAATGCCACTCCTGCAAGTAGCGCCAGAGCAGCCGCCGCGCTGGCTTGGCGGCCAGCCCTGCCAACAGGATCACCGCCGGGATGCGCAGCCCCTGCAGCAGCCGTACTACCTGAGCCGGAGACAGGGATCCGGTCTCCAGTTGGGCCAAGAGGGCTTGGTAGTGGGAGAAATGGCTGAGGCGTTCGATGCCCGCTTGGGTGAGGTGGAGCTGGCTGGCTACCTGGGGTGCCTGGGGCAGGGGCAAGAGCAAGGCTTCCAGGCGCAGTTGCCAGATCTCCTGGGATCCCAGCTCGGGGTAGCGGCGGCGGAAGTGATAGGCCCAGCGGCCCACCCGCTGCAGCCGCCGGTACAGGGAGGGATCCCAGGTCAAAGCGGGGTGAATGCAGCGCAGGGCTCCCCATGCCGCCAGCCGCTCAAAAGCCAAGGGCCAGTCGCGGGAGCGGAGGATGTAGGCCAGCTCCTGCTTGAGGCGCTCCCCGCCAACGGCATCGTGGAGGCCGCTGGCTACAGCCGTGCGAATCCATTCTTCGGTGGTCGGATCCAGGGCAAAGCCCAGGTGCACGGCAAAGCGGACGGCCCGGTAGATGCGGGTGGGATCCTCGATGAAGCTGTTGGGGTGGAGGGCGCGGATGATCCCCTTTTGCAGATCCGCTTGCCCGCCGAAAAAGTCCAGCAACTGCCCCCGCTGCGGGCCGTTGAGGCGCAAAGCCAGCGCATTGATGGAAAAATCCCGCCGGTAGAGATCCTGATGGATGGATCCCATGGCCACTTCAGGGGGCGAGGCCGGGTAGGGGTAAAACTCGGTGCGGGCGCTGGCAATATCCACACAAAAGCCCCCTGGCCAGATCAGGGCTGCCGTCTGGAACTTGCCGTGGATCTCCAGGCGTGCCTCCGGGAAGTGCTGCTTGAGGGCTTTTCCCAGGATCAACCCCCAGCCCGGCGGATCCGTCCCTTGGGGGGTCGAGGGGTAAGGCCCATCCACCACCAAATCCAAATCCAGCCGTTCCAGGCAAGAGGAGGGCTGCCGTCCCCACCGGTGCAGCAGCAGATCCCGCACCGCCCCCCCCACCAGATACAGCCGCAGACCCTTTTCATCGGCAAGGCGGGCCGCCACCTCCAGTAAGCGGCGGTGCTGCGGCGACAGGGCCGGAAAGGAGAGATCCAGGGGGCAGGAAAGCTCAGGAGCGGCCAACCGGGGCGAGAGAGCCGGCAGCTCGTGCAGGTGCCGCAACACGTCGGTGCGGGTAACGATGCCCACCAACTGGCCATCCTGGAGCACGGGCAGACGGCCAATGTCCCACTGCACCATCAGCCGCTGGATCTCCGCCAGGGGCGTGTCGGGGGAGAGGGTCTTGACGTCGGTAGTCATGTAGCCCTTGACGGGGGCATGGCCAAAGCCGTGGTGCAGGGCAATGTCGATATCTCGCCGCGAGATCACTCCCACCAGGCGGCCCTGGCCATCCACCACCACCAGGCCGGAGTGGCCATAGCGCAGCAGCACCCGCTGCGCCTCCTGGATAGTAACCTCCGGTCGGATGGTGCGCACCGGCGAGGACATCAAATCCTTGGCCGTCACAGGCGGCGGGATCCGCTCTTTAACCGCCTGGCTGAGGTCGCTCAGCACCTGGGCGGGATCGGGCAGGGGCTGGTCTGGAGAAGCTTTTAGGGTAGCGGCTGCCGCACAGTCGTGGCCGCCGCCACCGTAGCGGGCCATCACTCGGCCCAGTTGGGCAAACTCCTGCCGCGCCCGCCCGATGAGGCTAAGCCGCTCCCCCTGTCGTGCCACCAAGAGCAGCACGTCCACCCCTGTCAGATCCATTAGCCGCATCACCAGGCCGGCCAAGCCGGGCACAAACTCCGGCAGCTCCAGCAGCCACGTTCCCAAGCGGTACTCCCCCACCGCCTCCACCTGCATCTGGGCCAGTCCCTGGCTGAGCAGTTCCTGCATCGGGGGGGTGAGGCCATCGCCCAAAAAGCGCCGCAACAGCACCAGGTTCACCCCCTGCTGCAACAGCCAGGTGAGGGCGGCGGCATCGCGGGCGGTGGTCTCCGGGAAGGTCAGGGATCCCGTGTCCATGTGGAGGCCCAACGCCAGCGCCAGCCGCTCGAAAGGGCTGAGGCGGATCCCGGCCCCCTGCAGCCGCTCCACCAGGAGGGTACAGGTGGAGCCCACCGCCTCAATGTGAGCGCTGACCTGCTGCTGCGGCCACAGCTCTTCCAGCGGGGTGGCCGGCAGGTGGTGGTCGAAAATCTCGATCTTCGCCCCAGGAACGCTCAGCCAGGCAGCAGCCTTACCGAGGCGATCCGGGTCGTAACAATCCACCAGGATCCAGCGCTGGACCTGGCGGGGATCCACCGAACGCAGCTCGATGAGGGGAAACTCGTCCCGGTAGAGGGCCAAGAACTCCTGCACTCCCGGCAGGGATCCGCCAGTCAAGGCAATGCGGGCGCCTGGATACAGCCGTGCTGCGCCCACCGCCGCTCCCAAGGTGTCGAAGTCCGCCGACTGGTGACACAGGATGAGATCCATGCTGGCAGCAGCGCCTTGCTGGCATAGGCCCACAGAGAGGGGCGTTTAGATTGTAGTCAGCTCCTTTTCTTTTTCCGCCAGCAGCTCATCAATCTTTTTGATGTAGCGGTCGGTCAACTTTTGGATCTCTTCTTGCCGACTCTTGGACTCGTCTTCGGAGATCTCGCCGTTTTTCTCCTGCTTGCGCACGGCGTCAATGGCGTCGCGGCGGATGTTGCGAATGGAAACCCGCCCCTCCTCTGCCAGCTTGGCCACCTGTTTGGTTAGCTCTTTGCGCCGCTCTTCCGTCAGGGGGGGGAGGGTGAGGCGGATGACCTTGCCGTCGTTGCTGGGCGTCAGGCCCAGGTCGGAGGCGAGGATGGCCCGCTCAATCGCTGCCAGAGTCGAGGGATCAAAAGGCTGGATCAGGAGAGTGCTGGCATCTGGAGTGGTGATGCTGGCTAGCGCCTTCAGGGGAGTGGGAACGCCGTAGTACTCCACCTGAACGCGATCCAGCAGGCTGGCGTTAGCCCGCCCGGTGCGCACCGTGTTGAAGGAACGCTGGGTGGCCTGCACCGCTTTGCTCATTAACTCCTCGATCTCAGCTAGCTCCACGACCTTTTCCTCGCTCTCGAAACAGTTTGCAGACGCTCAGACACTAGCGGCAAAAAACCAAGACCTCTAGCACGAGCCTGAGCTTAATTTTATCTTGTCTAGATCCGCGCGCGGCTCTAGAAGCCATTCTCCAGTCCTAGCGGCACTAGAATGGCCATGAACTCCTCTTCTTGGTCCATGCCTGGGATCCCTGCTGCTTTTTCCCCGCTGAGGTTGACGCTTGAGCAGGTCAACCTCTCAGCTTCGGCTCTGGCGCTGTTGGACTACTGCCCCCGCTTGTTTTGCTACGTGTACCTGGAGCGGCTGATTTGGCCGGCAGCGGATGCCTTTGAGCACGAAGCGGAGCAGCAGCGGGGACGCCAGTTTCACCGCCTGGTGGAATCGTACAGCCGCGGGCTCCAGGTGGAGCCGCGCTTGTCGGCCTTGGAGGAGACAGTACGCCAGTGGTGGCAGGTGTTCTTGGCCAGTCCCCATGCCCAGCCGCAGGGGCGGGTGTTGGCGGAACTGCCCCTCTGGCAACGGATTGAGGGGTTTAAGCTGATGGCTCGCCTGGATCGGCTGGTGATTGCGCCGGGATCCCTGCACATTGTCGATTGGAAGACGGAGCGGCAGCGCCCCCCCGACGAACAGTTGGCCCAGGACTGGCAGGTGCGCCTTTACCCGCTGTTGCTCTGCGGGGTGGCCGCTCAACTGCCCCTGGCAGGCCCTTTTGAGCCGGAGCAGGTGCAGCTTACCTTTTGGTATGTGCAGCACCCGCAGCAGCCTTTTCAGTTGCGCTACAGCGCCGCCGCCTACGAGCGGGATCTGGCCCACCTCAAAGCCACCCTAGGCCGCCTGCGGCAACTGGAGGCGCAGGCCTTTCCCGCCCTCCCCTACGGCGAACGCTGTGCCAGTTGCCTGTTTTGCGCCCGTTGCCACGGGCTCATGCCGCCAGGGATCCCTTCCCAGAACCTGACGGACTGGGTTTGGCCGGAAGCGGAGCCACTAGAGGAAACGCCTGAGGCGGAATGGCTATAGCCGCCGGGATCTCGGTGACCCCAATCGCTCTCCAAACCTGCATACTGAGTTAGAGAGTATTGCAGGGTTGCTAACTGTGGTGGCAGGAGTCATTGCCGGCACTTCCAGGGATCCCGACTGGGATGTGGAGCTCAAGGGGCTCCGCAAGCGCTTTGGCGATTTTGTGGCCCTCGACGGCATTGACTTGCAGATTCGGCGGGGCGAGTTTTTTGGCCTGTTGGGGCCTTCCGGCTGCGGCAAGACCACGCTGCTGCGCATCATCGCCGGCCTGGAGATGGCTGACGCTGGCGAGGTGGTGATCCGGGGGCGCCCGGTGGGCCATTTGCCCGCCCACAAGCGCAATGTCAACACGGTGTTTCAGAGCTATGCCCTTTTTCCCTTTATGACCGTCGAGGAAAATGTTGCCTTTGGCCTGCGCATGCGGGGGGTGCGAGGGGAGGCGCTGCGCAAGCGGGTGGCCGCCGCTTTGGAATTGGTGGAGATTGGGGATCTGGCCAAGCGCAAGCCGCAGGAGCTCTCCGGCGGGCAGCAGCAGCGGGTGGCCCTGGCCCGCGCCTTGGTCAACGAGCCGGAGGTGCTGCTGTTGGATGAGCCGCTCTCGGCTCTGGATGCCAAGTTGCGCAAGCAGCTTCAGGTGCAGTTGTGCGAGCTCCAGCGCCGCCTGGGCATGACGTTTATCTTTGTTACCCACGACCAGGAGGAGGCCTTGGTTACCAGCGACCGGGTGGCGGTGATGCGGGCTGGGCGCATTGAGCAAGTGGGCCCCATTGACGAGGTGTACGAGCGGCCGGCAACAGCCTTTGTGGCGGACTTTTTGGGGGCCAGCAACCTCATCGAGGGGATCGCCTGTGGCACCGATTGCGTCGATACGCCCCTGGGCAAGCTCAAGGTGCCCGGGATCCAGCCCACCCTGGAGCCAGTGCAGTTGGCCATTCGGCCGGAAAAGATTCGGCTTTCTCGGAGCGGCTGGGATCTGCTGCCCAACCAAGTGCCCGTGCGGGTGGAAAACCTCATCTACACGGGGGCAGAAAACCAGTACCTCCTGCGCACAGCTAGCGGCCAGCAGCTCAAGGCCCTCACCCTCAACGCCGACATCGAAGACCAGGATTTTGCCATCGGGGAGGCCCTAGTGGCCCATCTTCCTCCTAAAAACTTGGTGCGCCTGCGGCCGGATCCCCGGCGGGAGGGTCCCCCATGCTGAAGCGCTTGGAGAAGCCTGCCCAAGTGCGCGCCGGGGAATTGCTCACGCCCTGGCAGGAGCTGCTGCACAGCCTGATCTTTGCCGCGCCGGGGGTGCTGTGGGTGGTAACGTTTTTGGTGCTGCCGGGGCTGCTGCTCTTGGCCTGTAGCTTTCTCAGCCGCGGCGAGTTTGGCCAGGTGGGCCTGCCCCTGACGTTGGCCAACTACCTGCGCATTCTCGGCTATGGCCCCCTGGGCTGGACGCCCATCTACTGGCAGATCTTGGGCCGCAGCCTGCTGGTGGCGGCCGTCACCACCTTCTTCTGTGTGCTCCTGGCCTATCCCCTGGCTTTCTTCATTGCCGCCCACCCGCCCCGACAGCGGGATCTGTTGCTGACGCTGGTGGTGGTGCCCTTCTGGACCAACTTGGTGATCCGCACCTATGCCTGGATGGTGGTGCTGGCTCCGGAGGGGTGGCCGGCACGGCTGGCGGCCTGGCTGGGCTGGATCCCGCCCCAGACAGCTCTCTACCCCAGTTGGCTGGCGGTGTACCTGGGCATGGTCTACACCTTCTTGCCCTACATGGTCCTGCCCCTCTACACGGCCATAGAGCGCATCGACTGGCGCCTGGCAGAGGCAGCCAGGGATCTCTACGCCAACGGCTGGCAGGTTTTCCTGTGGGTGCTTTTGCCCCATACGCTGCCGGGGCTGGCGGCGGGCCTGATCCTGGTGGCAATTCCGGCGCTGGGCATGTTTGTGGTGCCCGATTTGTTGGGGGGCAGCAAAACCTTGTTGATTGGCAATGTCATCCAGATGCAGTTTGGCGCCAGCCTGGACTACCCTTTTGGAGCGGCCCTCAGCTTTCTGGTTACCGGGCTGAGCCTGGGGCTAATCTACGCCTATAGCCGCTATGTTGGCAGCCGCGGCCTAGAAGAGCTGATCTAAGTCGCTGGCAAGGGATCCCCTCACCCCCAGCCCCTCTCCCTTAGGGAGAGGGGAGTTAGGGATCCGGGAGATGGCGGATCGCCGCTTGCTGGCAAGCTCTGGTAGGTTGAGGATACTGGCGTTGTGCGAGAGGGATCCCTTGACCCAAACTCTGCTTCCTCAGGCTTCCGCCCAGCTCAAGTCCTCTCCCCCGGCAACGTGGGATGTCATTGTCATCGGCGCTGGGATTGGCGGCCTGGTGGCAGCTACCCAGTTGGCGGCCAAGGGCTACCGGGTGTTGGTGCTGGAAAAATACCTCATCCCTGGTGGCAGCGCCGGCTACTTTGAGCGCCCGGATCCCAACGGCAAGGGGGTCTACCGCTTTGATGTCGGGGCTTCCATGATCTTTGGCCTGGGCAGGCAGGGCACCACCAACCTGCTTACCCGCGCCTTGGCTGCCGTGGGCCAGTCTTTGGACTCCATCCCCGACCCGGTGCAGATTGCCTACCACCTGCCCCAGGGGCTCAGCCCGCGCGTACACCGGAACTACGAGGAGTTTTTGCAGGAGCTAGCTAGCTATTTCCCTCAGGAAGCGGGCGGCATCCGCCGTTTTTACGACAGCTTCTGGCCTATCTTCAACAGCCTTAACGCCACGGAGCTCCTCTCTTTGGAGGAGTGGGGCTATCTCTGGCGCTCTTTTGTCAGCAACCCGCGCGCCTGCCTGACTTTAGCCCGCTACTTGCCGGTGAATGTGGGCCAGGTGGCGCGGCGCTACCTCCGCCATCCGGCGCTGCTGCGCTTTGTGGATATGGAGTGCTACTGCTGGTCGGTGGTGCCGGCGGAGCGCACGCCCATGATCAACGCTGGCATGGTGTTCTGCGACCGCCACTACGGTGGCGTCAACTACCCCAAGGGAGGGGTGGGGCAGATTGCTCAAAAGCTGGCCCAGGGGCTAGAGACCTGCGGGGGGCAAATCCGCTACCGAGCGTCGGTGCGGCGGATTTTGGCAGAACGGGGCCGGGCCGTGGGCGTCGAGCTCTCCACGGGGGAAAAGCTCTTTGCGCGCAAGATCATCTCCAATGCCACCCGCTGGGATACCTTTGGCCGCCTCTGGCCGGGATCCTTTCCGGCAGCGGAGCGGCGCTGGCAAAGCCGTTATCAACAGTCCCCCAGTTTCTTGAGCCTGCACTTGGGGGTGCGGGCCGAGGCCCTGGCCGGTGAGCGCTACTGCCACCACATTCTTCTCGAAGACTGGCAAGCCATGGAGGCGGAGCAGGGCACGATCTTCGTCTCCATCCCCACCCTTTTGGATCCGGAGCTGGCCCCACCAGGCCGCCACATTGTCCACGCCTTTACCCCCAGTTGGATGCAGACGTGGCAGGGCTTGAGCCCAGAGCAGTACCGGCAGCAAAAACAAGCGGCAGCCCAGCGCCTTATCCGCCGTCTGGAGGCCCTTTGGCCAGAGCTGGGATCCCACATTGAACTGCAGGAAGTGGGCACGCCCCGCACCCACCGCCGCTTCTTAGGCCGCGTTAATGGTACCTACGGCCCTATCCCTCGCGGCACTCCCTGGGGACTCTTGGGCATGCCCTTCAACCGCACGGCCATCCCCAACCTCTACTGCGTGGGGGATAGCACCTTCCCCGGCCAGGGACTCAACGCCGTCGCTTTCTCTGGCTTTGCCTGCGCCCACCGGGTAGCGGCGGACTTTTCCTAAAGCTGTTTCCAATTTCTAGGAACCCCCCGCAGTCGTCTTGCATTGAACCCCTTCCCACTGCAAGAGCTCTTGCATGAGCGTCGGGGTGAGGCATCGAAGCGGGCAGCCTAGAGCGCCCATTTGGCAAACCAGTTCGTAGACTCGCTCGAAGAAATCCCGATGATTGGCAGACATGTTCCGCGACCGCGATTGCCAGAGCGCATCGTGTGCTTGACGGAGGAGACGGCAGAGACGCTCTACGCCTTGGGGGCTGGGGATCTCGTCGTCGGCATTTCTGGATTTACGGTGCGTCCGCCGGAGGCGCGGAAGAAGCCGAAGGTGTCCACCCTTCTGGATGCCAACATCGAACGGATTTTGGCGCTGCAGCCCGATGTTGTGCTTGCATGGTCCGATCTGCAGGCAAACATTTGCGCTGAGCTCATTCGCCAGGGGGTGGAGGTTGTCTGCTTCAACCAGCGCACGGTTGAGGGGATCCTCTCCATGATCCTGCGCCTTGGGGCACTGGTAGGGCGAGCTGCTCAGGCACGGGCATATGTGCGCTCCTTGCGGGAGGGATTGCACCGAGCTATGCAGCGTGGACAGCAACGGCGCCGCCGTCCACGGGTCTACTTCGAGGAGTGGGATAACCCCTTGATTACAGGCATCGGCTGGATCAGCGAACTCATTCGTTTGTGTGGAGCTGAAGACATCTTTTCCGAATTCAGTGCCTATCCCGATGCACGGCGCCGGATTATAGCTGAACCGGCAGGGGTCGTGCGGCGCGCTCCAGACATCATCCTGGTGTCCTGGTGTGGCAAGAGGTTCAAGCCTGAGCGGCTTCACAGCCGCCCTGGGTGGGAGACTATCCCGGCGGTCTGGAGCGGACACGTCTACGAGCTGCCGTCAGAGGTGATTCTGCAGCCCGGTCCGGCTGCCTTGACCGATGGGGTGCAGTTGCTGCTGCAGATCTTTGACCGCTGGGAGGCCCAATCCTCCGCCTAAGCTTTGATGCTGCTTTCGATAGGGTTGTGGGCCTGGACGGCGTCATACTTGAGCCCGAAGTCTTCTAGCGCGTACAGCACTGCCCGATTGTGGCTGCTGCACAGGCGCGTGAAGTTTGGGAGCACCTGGCGGTTGTTTCCAATTTCTAGGAATCCCCACGAAGGGGGAACAAGCTGAACGATGGCGTAGTGATGTCGGCTCCCAGCCCGTTTCCAATTTCTAGGGATCCCTCCGAAGGGGGAACTTTCCCATTATTACGAGAGTCATGATAGCAGACGAGCAGGAGTGTTTCCAATTTCTAGGGATCCCCCCGAAGGGGGAACCGTGTTCGAGCCGTACTTCGACGGCGAAGAAATTTACTGGTTTCCAATTTCTAGGGATCCCCCCGAAGGGGGAACATCAGGCAACTATACTCAGAAGCCTGGGAAGAATTGTTTCCAATTTCTAGGGATCCCCCCGAAGGGGGAACAGTATTACAACTGAATAATCCTGGGTAACTCCCAGAGTTTCCAATTTCTAGGGATCCCCCCGAAGGGGGAACGTGCATATAACGTTTGACCATTTTCAAGCAGAGGGGTTTCCAATTTCTAGGGATCCCCCCGAAGGGGGAACATCATTCATCCGTTCTTTCCAGTGACGTTTATTTGCCCTAGAGTTTCCAATTTCTAGGGATCCCCCCGAAGGGGGAACCTGAACTAACTCACCGCCAGCGTAAACGCGCAGAAGCTGTTTCCAATTTCTAGGGATCCCCCCGAAGGGGGAACGGTATTGGCAGGACTGGAATGGTAAACCGATCAAAGGTTTCCAATTTCTAGGGATCCCCCCGAAGGGGGAACTTCGGGAGGCCCTGAGGATGGTCGAGATCATCGACTAGAGGGTTTCCAATTTCTAGGGATCCCCCCGAAGGGGGAACAAGGACAAGCTCAAAGCTTGTCCTTGTTTATTTTTAGGTAGGTTAATTAGTTTCCAATTTCTAGGGATCCCCCCGAAGGGGGAACTATTTGAGATCCATCCCCGGACCCCAACGTTTGTAACGTTTCCAATTTCTAGGGATCCCCCCGAAGGGGGAACCCCGAGCTGGAACCGCGTATTACGCGGTCGAATTTGAATGGTTTCCAATTTCTAGGGATCCCCCCGAAGGGGGAACTACCTGCCCCCCGGGGAGTAGACCATCTCATTCTCTTGTTTCCAATTTCTAGGGATCCCCCCGAAGGGGGAACTTTCCCGTGTATTTGATATAGGAGTCATAAAATTAATTAAGGTTTCCAATTTCTAGGGATCCCCCCGAAGGGGGAACTTCTAGTTGCAACACGTGCCCTTGCTCTAGCTGAAGGTGATATTCTGTGTTTCCAATTTCTAGGGATCCCCCCGAAGGGGGAACAAGACTTAAAGCCGGGTGAGGTGATTGTACCTGTGGGTTTCCAATTTCTAGGGATCCCCCCGAAGGGGGAACCGGAGCCTGGTCCACTCCGTCAGTGAGGACAAGAAGGCCCCGTTTCCAATTTCTAGGGATCCCCCCGAAGGGGGAACTGCAGAAATTGTTAGAGAGAGAGTAAAAGGTTCAAGCATTGCAGTTTCCAATTTCTAGGGATCCCCCCGAAGGGGGAACTTGATTTTCTTAACCGGGTTCGGAACGGGAGAAAGCTCCTTGTTTCCAATTTCTAGGGATCCCCCCGAAGGGGGAACTTCAAGACGATAAATAATAAAGTTAAGTACAGCTTTCATAAGTTAAAGTTTCCAATTTCTAGGGATCCCCCCGAAGGGGGAACCTACGTGAGCTGACCGTATGGTCAGTGAAAGACAAGAAGTTTCCAATTTCTAGGGATCCCCCCGAAGGGGGAACTCTGATCACCTACCCCAACCCACATGGGGAACTTGAATATGGTTTCCAATTTCTAGGGATCCCCCCGAAGGGGGAACTACAAGGGAGGTAACTGTGTTCACCAAAGAGGAAATTCTTCGTGTTTCCAATTTCTAGGGATCCCCCCGAAGGGGGAACGAGATAGACGAGATCTTCCAGACTGTTAAGAAGGAAGTTTCCAATTTCTAGGGATCCCCCCGAAGGGGGAACCAAAGGCATTTACTCCCTTAAGTCAGGTAAAAGGGCAGTTTCCAATTTCTAGGGATCCCCCCGAAGGGGGAACAGGGCGGCGGTATACGCCAACCTCAACGACGAATAAATAAGTGGTTTCCAATTTCTAGGGATCCCCCCGAAGGGGGAACTTGACTATGAAACCTCTCTAGATGATGTTGATTCTGGTTATGGTTTCCAATTTCTAGGGATCCCCCCGAAGGGGGAACTCTACCCCTATTAAACCCAAGCGGGGCAAGGAATGCAAGACCTATTTGCGAGGGGGTCGGTCGAAGAGGGCAAAAAAAGGCCTTGCAGAGGAGGGGTGAGAGGCCTGAAAGCCTTGTGGCGCAAGGCATCGAGCGGGTCAACGAAAAAATCGGCTTTTGCGGGTTTTGGCGAGGCGCTCGCAGAAGCGTTGATACCGTTTTTATGTGCTTTTGGCAACATGAGACCTAGGGAGAGGAAGGCGGCGAGGGGGGTTCTAATCGGAGCTGGAGGGCCTATAGTGAGGAAAACTCTCCAGCTTCCCTTGTTTCAATGTCGGATCTCGCCCCCAAGGATAAGCTGCTGGCCGGGATCCAGGCCCAGCAGGCTGGCGACTTGCGAACAGCGGAAGCCATTTACTCGCAAATTCTGGCGGAGTTTCCCGATCAACCCGATGCCCTGCACCTGCTGGGGACGGTGGCCCACGCCAAAGGGGAGGGGGAATGGGCGGCTGCTTTGATTGCCGAGGCCATTGAGCTCAATCCCCGCGTAGCCCTTTATCATCACAACCTGGGCGTTGTCTATGAGTCTTTGGGGCAACTGGAAAAGGCTCTATCTTGCTATCGGCAGAGCCTGAGCCTCAATCCCAAGGCTTACCTTTCTGCCTTTCAAGCGGGCAAGATTCTTGTTAACCTAGGCCGCCACGAAGAGGCAATCTCCTTGCTGGGATCGTTGTTAGAAAATCCAGATCCACTAGCAGGGATCCCTTGGGCTGAGGTGCATTTTTATCTGGGGATAGCCCATCGCGAGCAAGGGGAACACAGCGCGGCTCTGGATCACCTGGAAAAGGCATGGACTTTGGATCCTAACTTGGTGCAAGCCCGCTGGCTTTACCACCTCTATCTGCCGGCTATCTATCAGGATGAACAGGAGCTGCACCGCTTTCGCTTGCGCTTTGTAGAACACCTGGATCGCCTCATTCAGGAGACGCCTCTAGACACCCCAGAGCAGCGGCGGCTTGCCTTTTTAGGCTCAAGCTGGGGAACGCCTCACCTTCTGCAGTACCAGGGCTACGACGACTTGGAGCTGCAGAAGAAATACGCTCAGTTTGTGCAGCGCATTGTCCAATCCTGCTACCCCAATTGGCAGTGTCTTCCTCGGCAGCCAGGGGATCCCCTGCGCGTTGGGTTTGTCTCGGCCTCCATGCGGGCTTGCTCCTACAGCCGCCTTTCTTTGGGATGGGTGAAATACTTAAAAGCCAGCGCCGAGTGGCCTTTTCAGGTGTTTGCCTACCATCTGGATCCCAGAGTTGATTTCATGACCGAGCAGTACCGCCAGTATGCCGATGTCTTCCGGCACATTCCCACTGGCTTTGAAGATGCTGCCCGCCAAATTTTGCAGGATCAGCTTGATGTTTTGGTGTATTTGGAAATTGGACTATCGCCTCTTATTCTGCAACTAGCTTCCCTGCGTCTAGCCCCAGTGCAATGCTCCACTTGGGCTCATCCCATTACTTCTGGACTTTCGACCATTGACTACTTCCTATCTAGCGACCTGATGGAGCCAGAAGATGGACAAGCCCACTACAGCGAAACCTTAGTCCGACTGCCCCGACTGGGTACCTGTTTTGAAAAGCCGGTTTTGCCTCCCCAGAGACGTTACCGCCAGGACTTTGGTCTACACCAGGATGCCGTCGTTTATGTCACCTGCCAGTATTTGGGCAAGTACCTGCCGCAATACGACTACCTTTTTCCAGCTATTGCTCGGCAAGTGCCCAGTGCCCAATTTGTTTTCTTAGCTTTGCCCAATGCCGCCATTGGGAGACAGTTTTGGCAGCGTCTTTCCCAGGCTTTTTCTGCTTGGGGTCTGGCCATAGAAAACCACTGCCGCCTCCTGCCCCAATTGGATCACCAGGACTACTTGGATCTCAATCGCTGCGCCGACGTCATGCTGGATTCCTACGGCTGGTCGGGGGGGATCACCACTCTGGAAGCCGTTGCTGCCGGCTTGCCGGTGGTCACCTGCCCTGGCCGGTTCCTGCGGGGCCGACATACCTACGCCATCCTCAAAAGGATGGGCCTTGATCTTTTGATTGCCCAAGACCTCCAGCGCTACGAAGATCTAGCCGTGCAACTGGGAAGGGATCCCCAATTTCGGCAGCAAATCGCTCAGCAAATCCAAGAGCGGCGCGACCTGCTTCTTGAGGATCGAGACTGCGTGGCGGCCTTAGCTCATTTCCTGCGCCAGGCTGTCTGCCAGAAGCTGGCATGCCATACTCTCCCTATAGAAGCCTCCTAGTCCCCCACAGCAAACCCTTTGGTAGAGTAGTACGGCTACTCCAGGGATCGTGGCGGAATGGTAGACGCTACGGACTTAAAATCCGTTGTTCCTCAAGAACGTGAGGGTTCGAGTCCCTCCGATCCCATTACTGCAGCCCTGTTTGCTCTAGCAAGGCAAGTAGAGCCGGAACCGGCACCCAGGCATCCTCCCGATCCAGCTCTGGGCTAGCCAGCAGGGCCACCAGGGCGGGGTCGCAGGTTGGGGCCACTAGGGGAAAGTAGTTTAGCCCCACCACCTGGGCAAGGCTCCAGAAGTAGGGGAGCACGGCGTTGCTAGGGAAGATCTCGATGGCAACCGTGCCAGGTTGACAAAAGGCAAGGTTGGTCAGGCCCGCCCCGTGGATCCCCATGACTGCCTCTGCTTTTTGCATCAAGGCTATCTGTTCGGCTAGGGAAAGGACTTCCAGTTGCACAGGCACAAAGCCCCAGGGGCGCAAGGCCTCCAGCACCTCCGCCTCGTTGATGACCCGCCGCCAGCGTGCAGCACGACGGCTAATGTAAACCCGCCGCGGCAACAAGGGATCCGCCGCCTGCCCCAGAGGAACCAGTTGCTGCAGCACCTTCCAGCCCCTGGGGGTTAGACACCCCACCGGCCCAGCCAGCGAGGGCACAATGAGGTTCTGCGCTTGCAGATGGGATCCCCCCACCTGCTCGAAGCTTAGAAGGCGTTCTGTGGGGATCCCCAGGGCAGCTAAGCTCTGCACTTGGAAGGGCTTGCCCTGGTAGCCATGGATCAAGATGGGAATGTCCTTTTCGAGGAAGCCGGCGCGGCGTAGGAGCTCGAGGGCGGGCAGGATGTCCACCATCCAATGGAAGTAGTTGACTGCCCCCAGGGGCAAGAGGGCAGCAGAGCCCTCCAGCGGAATTGGCGGCGGCAGGTGAGGCAAGTCCCAAATGGGGTGGTGTTCCAGGTGCTCCGACTTCCAGTCCCAGTCGAGAAACTCCGGCGGTGGCAAGCCGGGGGAGACATCGGCCAGCAACTCCCTCCTACGGGTAAGCACGGCGCTGGCAAAGCTGGCGTAGAGGTGGCGGGGATAGTGGCCCACGTGCACGGATCCCTGCGGGATCTGGGCCACAAAGGTCTCGGCCAAGGGGATCCGCTGTGAGCGCAGCTTTTGCCCAAGGGCAGGGTCAGCCGTCGGAGGGGCTTGCAGGTAGAGAACCCCTTCTGGATCCAACACCCGGTAGCTGCCCTCGCCGGTGGCCTGGTGCCACTGCCGGGTGGTGAGGTAGCCCTGGCTGGGCACGGGCAGGGAGTCGCCGGCCCTGGGCGATGGGCTCTGGCAAGCCGCAGAAGGGGGAGCTGCCTCTGCAGGGATCCAGCGCTGCCGCCAGAGGCGATACCGCTCTTGCCAAAGCTTGCCCGGGGATCCCTGGAGGGCTTGCTCCAGCTCCAGCCGCAGGAGGCTGTCTCTGCCGCTGCCTTCACACCAAGCCTGCAGCCACTGCCGCTCGGCAGCCAGCGCCTGCTGGAACTTCTCCCAAGCTGCCTGGGAGTTGTCCCGCCGCACCCGGGCCTCCGCCCAGTAGCTGTAGAGCTCTGCTGTCTGGGTGCCCCGCGCCGCTGCCTCCTGAAAGCAGACCACCGCCTGCTCCAGCTTCCCCAGATCCAGCCAAGCCAGGCCCATCTGCACCCAGGGATCCCCCCAGTCTGGCCTTAGCCTCGCTGCCTCCTGGAGAGGGGAGAGCGCCTCCCGCAGCCGGCCCAACTTGAGCAGGGCCAGACCCCAGCGCCAAAAGCTTTCCGCGGCTGTTGGATCCCAGCGGCAGGCTTGCTCAAACCACTCTGCTGCTTCTAGCCACAGCCGACGGCGCTCCTGGACTCGGCCAAGGCGATGGGCGGCCAGCGCCTGCACAGGTTCTAGGTCGGCGGGAAGGGATCCCTCCACCAGTTGCCGATACAAGGCTGCCGCCTGCGGCCAGTGGCCTCTTTCCCACAGCCCCTCCGCCAGCTCCTGCAGCCCTTTTGCCCAGCAGCGGCTAGCTTCTAGCTCGCCCAGGCCTTTTCCCATTAGCAGCGCCACTCCCTCCTGCCAGGTAAGCTGGGCTTCCAGCTCTCGCCCTAGGAGCAGGTAGGCGGCTCCCAACCACCAGTAGAGCAGGGGATGCTGGGATCCCTGCTCCAACTGCTGCAGCAGGTCTTGGGCAACCGACTCGTAGGATCCCTGCTCCCAATGGCTCTGGAGAGGGTCTTGGGCAAGAGGGGTAGAGGCCATGGCTTTTGCTGAGAAGGGAGCTGAGCAGGAGTGTTACAAACTGCAACAACCTCCCCACTCCGGGTGCATCCCCCTAGTATTCTAGGCTTGGCTTCTCCCTCAGGGGTCCGGCGTCCCTACTTCCTCGACGGCAAGAGGGAGGTGGAGCAGGGCTCGTAGTTTTGGTTGGAAACTTTTCGGTAATCGATAAGCGGAGTTTAAGAATCGATGGGTATCAACGCATCCGGCGGCGCCGTCCTCTCCAGTCCGCGTCTTTACCAAACTCTGCCCCTATCGACCATCTCCCAGGCGGAACAGCAGGATCGCTACCTGTCGCGCACTGAGCTGGATCGCCTCGAGGACTTTTTCTCCACTGGCCTAAAACGGCTGGAGATTGCCGAGGTTCTTGCGGCCAATTCTGAAATCATTGTCAGTCGGGCCGCCAACCGCATCTTCACCGGCGGCTCCCCCATGGCCTATCTGGAGCGGCCAGAAGCCACCCAGGATGAGAAAGAGGCCTTCAAGCTGGGCACGGCCTTCTACGTGGAATCCACGGGGGGCTTTATCGAGGCCATCCGCAACCTCTTCAGCGCCAGTGGCGTCGAGATCCCGCCCAACTTCCGCCCCATCAGCATCGCCCGCTACGGGGCTGCCAACATGCGCAAGTCGCTGCGGGATCTAAGCTGGTTCTTGCGCTACGTCACCTACGCCCTTGTGGCCGGGGATCCCAATATCCTTGTGGTTAACACCCGTGGCCTGCGGGAGATTATCGAAAATGCCTGCTCCGCCGAAGCCACCATCGTTGCCCTCCAGGAGATGAAGCGGGCCTCGGCCAGCTACTTCCGCAGAGATGCTGAGGCGGTGGCCATCATCAACCAGTATTTTGACGTCTTGTTGAGCGAGTTCATTGCCCCTGCCCCCTCCGACAAGCTGCGGCAGCGCAATGCCAGCACCGCCGACGGCCTGCCCCTGCAGGGACTCCAACTGCCTCAGGTCTACAGCTTGGCGGCAGAAAAAGTGCCCGTCTTTGCCATGAAGCCGGGGCTCTCCAACGCCGAGAAGGAGGAAGTGATCAAGGCTGCCTACCGGCAGGTGTTTGAGCGGGATATCCGCCGCGCCTATGGCCTCAAGCTGGCCGACCTGGAGTCCAAGGTGAAAAACGGCGAGATCTCCATGAGGGAGTTCATCCGCCGCCTAGGCAAATCAGACCTCTACCGCAAACAGTTCTACGAGCCCTACATCAACAGCCGTGTGGTGGAGCTGGCCTTCCGCCACTTCCTGGGGCGGGCCCCAGAGACCCGCGAGGAGGTGCAGACCTACTTTGCCATCGTCTCCAGCAAGGGCTTGGCAGGTCTGGTGGACGCCCTGGTCGACAGCCGCGAGTACAGCGACTACTTTGGCGAGGAGACGGTGCCCTACCTGCGCAAGCTGGGGGTGGAAGCCCAGACCAGCGCCAACTGGGGGCCCAAGTTCGACCTTTACAACTACGCGGCTCCTCGCCGCAAGGTGCCACAATTTATCACCCTCTTCGCCCGCTACAACCGTCCCCTGCCGGATCAGCACCCCTATGGTGTCGGCAACGATCCGCTGGAGATCCAGTTTGGCGCCATCTTCCCCAAAGAGACCCGCTCCCTCAACGCCAGCCCGGCCCCCTTCAACAAGGATGTCAAGCGCATCCTTATCCGGCGCGGCTTTGCTCTCACCAACGCCCGCACCAACCCCAAGGCGGTCGGGGATCCCGGCAGCCTTGGCCCCAAAGTCTTCAAGCTTACCCAGACCCCTGGAGATCGCAGCCGGCGGCTGGGGGTACGGGCTGGGATTGTTGGCAGCGAAGTCTCGACGCAAGCGGTCATCCGCGCCTGCTACCAGCAGGTGTATGGCTATGTGCCCTACGCCGGCCAACGGCTAACCCGCTGGGAAATCAAGCTGGAATCCGGAGAAATCAGCGTCAGAGAGTTTGTCCGCCAGTTGGCCAAGTCGGATCTCTTCCGCAACAAATACTGGTCTAGCCTCTACGTCTGCAAAGCCATCGAGTTCATCCACCGCAAGCTGCTGGGCCGGCCCACCTACGGGCGGCAGGAGATGAACCGCCTGTTCGACATCGCCTCCAAGCAGGGCTTCTACGCCGTGGTGGACGCCATCCTCGACAGTGAGGAGTACCAGCAGGTCTTTGGGGAAGATATCGTGCCCTACGAACGCTACCTCACCCCTGCTGGCCTAGCGCGGCGGCGGATGCGCCCTGGATCCAGCGACATGGCCGTGGTTACCCGGCCCATCCGCACCGACGACGATATCCCCCTCTTTGTCAAGCTGGGCCAGCCCCAGGACAAGCCCTCCGGCGAGCTGGAGATCCAGCGGCGAGTCCAGCAGGGGGTGCCCAAGGTGCGCCAGGAGGTACCCATCTTCAAGCTCACCAGCCTGGCCAACAAAGCCGAGGTCAACAACCTCATCCGCGCCGCCTACCGGCAGATCTTCGAGCGCGACATGGACATCTACAACATCAGCGCCGAGCTCAGCTCTGCCGAGTCCAAGCTGCGCAATGGCGAGATCACCGTCAAGGAGTTCGTCGAGGCGCTGGGGTGCTCGGAACTGTACCGCTCCGAGTTCTACGCTCCCTATCCCAATACCAAGGTGATCGAGCTGGGCACCAAGCACTTCCTGGGCCGCGCACCCCTAAACCAGCAGGAGATCCGCAAGTACAACCAGATCTTGGCCACCCAGGGGTTGAAGGCCTTCGTGCGCGCCCTGCTCAACACCCAGGAGTATCGCGATCTCTTCGGCGAGGACACGGTGCCCTACCGCCGCTTCCCCACCTTGCCGGCGGCCAACTTCCCCAACACCCAAGAGCTGTATGGCCGCCTCACCAAGCAAAACAAGGAGCTCGTGGTGCCCAGTTTCAGACCTGTTGGCAGCAACGATCGCAGCTAGCTCAACCCCCCTCTCCCCTGGTGGGAGAGGAAAACCATTAGCTCCACACAGGCAGAGGGGACTGGGCTGTGTAGCCTAAGTGCTGCAGGGCAGCGGGGGTAACCACCCGACCCCTTGGCGTGCGCTGCAGGTAGCCAATCTGCAGCAGGTAGGGCTCGTACACCTCCTCAATTGTCTGGGGATCTTCACCTGTCGCTGCGGCCATGGTCTCCAAGCCCACGGGCCCTCCCCCAAACTGCTCCACCAGTACCGTCAGCAGCTTGCGATCCGTCCAGTCCAAACCCATGGGATCCACCTGAAACAGCTCCAGGGCAGCGGCTGCCACCTCACGGCTGATGTGGCCATCCCCCCGCACCTGGGCATAATCGCGCACTCGCTTCAGGAGGCGGTTGGCAATGCGCGGTGTGCCTCGGGATCGGCGGGCAATCTCCTCGGCTCCCGCTCGGTCAATGGAGGTGTTCAAGAGGCGAGCGCTGCGCAACACAATTTCCGCCAGTTCGTGGGGCTCATAGAAGCGCAGCCGCTGCACCTGGCCAAAGCGATCCCGCAGCGGCGAAGTCAGAGCGCCAATGCGGGTAGTGGCCCCGATGAGGGTAAAGCGCTCCAGGGGTATGGAGGTGATGCGGGCCGAGCGTCCCTTGCCAACAGTGATGTCGAGGCGAAAATCCTCCATTGCTGGATAGAGCAGCTCTTCGGTTACCTTGGGCAGGCGGTGGATCTCGTCGATAAACAGCACGTCCCCCTGCTTCAGGCGCACCAAGTAGCCGGCAATGTCACGGGGGCTCTCCAGCGCCGGGGCCGTGGTCATGTAGAAGCGGGATCCCATCTCCGCCGCCAGCACCGCGGCCACCGTGGTTTTGCCCAAGCCAGGCGGGCCGTAGAACAGCAGGTGATCCAAAGGCTCCCCGCGGGCGCGGGCCGCTGCAATAGCGATGGAGAGCACTTCCTTCAGCTCTGTCTGGCCAATGTACTCTGCCAGGGTGCGCGGGCGCAGGGATTCTTCTTGAGCTTCGCTGGGGTGAGCCTGCGGTTGCAGTAGCCCTTCCGCCCTAGCAAAAGCCAATTTCGACTCTCTTCTGCGAGCAGAACTCTTTTGCTGCCGCTGCCCGGGATCCTCAGCCCCCGCAGCCCGAGAAGAAATGATCGCCATATCCTTTACTCGCAGATGCGATAGCCCTACTCTAACTGACTGGGGGAAAGATCCTGGTGAAACCGTTTGCCATTTTGGTCTCCCACCTGGATCGGAGAGGGCGGTAGAAGAAAAAACCCCCCAGCGTCTGCCAGGGGATTCAAGAAGGACTGGTCGACTAGGTCAGGAGTGGATTAGCCGCGGATGGCCGGCGCCACTTCCACCGCCGCCAGGTCCAGCGGGAAGTTGTGCGCATTCCGCTCGTGCAT